>DASWBG010000053.1:0-1515 GCA_036390715.1 Gemmatimonadaceae bacterium | reverse complement strand
GTGCGTGATCTCATGTCCGATGGTTCCGGCGGCCGCGTAACCGTAGGCGACCGCGTCATCGACGAGCGAGTCCGGCACTCCGGGAACAGTGAAGATCGCTGCCGGCAACACGATCTCGTTGTTGGAAGGATTGTAGTACGCGTTGTAGGTCTGCGGTGTCATCCCCCACTCGGTTCGGTCGACGGGCTTTCCGAACTTGGAGATCATGTCGTTGAAGCCCCACCGGGCCGCGTTCATCATGTTCTCCGCATAAGAGTTGCGGGCGACGACGAGGGCGGAGTAGTCCTTCCATTTGTCGGGGTAGCCGACCTTGGGATAGACCGCGGTAAGCTTTTGCAGCGCGCGCGCCTTGGTGGAATCGCTCATCCAGTCGAGCTTATTGATGCGGTCTCGGTACGCCGTGCGAATTGCTTCGACCATGTCGGCGTAGCGCTGCTTCGCGACGGGCGGAAAATACTCCTTCACGAAAATCCGTCCGAGCACCATCCCCATTGCATCGCCTTCGGCGTCGAGGACGCGCTTCCAGCGCAGCCGCGGCTCCTTCTGACCGTTGAGCACGCGGTTGTAAAAGCTGAAACGCTCGGCGTACACCGCGTTGCTCAGATACGGCGCGTACGCGGTTACGAGCTGATAGCGCAGGTAATCCTGGAGAACCGGCACCGGCGTCGATTGAACCAGCGTCTGGAGTGCGGTGAAGAATTCCGGCTGTCCGACGACGACGGAATCCGTGCGCACGCCAAACACCGCGAGCCGGTCGGACCACGCGATCGACGGCGTGTACTTCGACGTCAGCTGGGCCGGCGTCATCTTGTTGTAGTTAGCGACGGGATCGCGGAGATCCTCGAGCTTGCGCGATGCTTTGGCGAGAGCCGTCTCGAATGCCATGACATTCGCGGCCGCCGTTTTCGCGCCGGCGTCATCTCGGCCGAGCATCTTGAGAGTGCGCGCGATATGCGCGACGTACTCGTCGCGAATGTGTGCTACTCCAGTGTCGGGGTTGACGTAGAAATCGCGATCGGGAAGTCCGAGTCCACCCTGACTCAGGTGCACCGACATCAGATCGCTCTTCTTCTCATCCTGATAGACGCCGAAGTTGAAGAACGATCCAATCTGAATCGGGTTCTGTGCAAACGCGACGTCGAGCGCATCATTGGCGTTCCGGATCGCATCGATGCGGGCCAGCTCACCGTCGAGCGGATGGATCCCGAGCTGTTCCGCCTTGGCCGTGTCCATCGCGGTTGCCCAGAAGTCCCCGATCTTTTGCTGGTCGCTGCCCGGCGGCGCCGAAACGGCCGCCGCCTGTTCATTGATGCTGCGGAGATTGAGGTACAGTTGCTCGCGCACGACGTTGCCGATTCCCCACGCGGATTCGGTGTTGGGGATGGGGTTCCGTTTCAACCAGCCGCCGTTGGCGTACGTGAAGAAGTCCTGGCCCGGGTTCACCGTTGGATCGATGTTCGCCATGAGGAAGTCGGTCTTCACGGGCGGGTCACTCGTTGTCACGGCGGGGCTGCA
>DASWBG010000052.1:0-5567 GCA_036390715.1 Gemmatimonadaceae bacterium | reverse complement strand
GGACGCGGCCGGTTTCGTCGTCGGCGGCGAGGGAGCAGGCTCAGTAGTGGCGCCCGACTGGAAATACGAGCAGCCTGAAACCGCGAGTGCCGTGAGCAGAATACGTGCGCGCATCATTTAGTCCCCGAGTTCGTTGCGATAGAGGAGTCCGTTGAACAAGAGCTTGAAGGTGCCGTGCGGCTGCGAGCGGAAATATGGATCGGGCCCGTAGAGGACGAGCATTCCCTTGCCGACTGGAGCCTGCAGGACCTCTGTTACCCCGCCCAGATATTTTTGGCCCCACGCCCAACCGCTCCGAAGCGGTGTTGGCCCGTCGATCCAGACAACCCTCTTGATTCCGCGCGCATTCGCGCCGGGCAGGAGGCGAAAGGCCGGCGCGTTGTCGTAGTAGAAGTCCGTGACGGGGCGGAGCCCCTCGCCAAGCGCAAGCGTCGTATCCACGCGCATGCTGAGTATAGACCCCGGCACATAGAATCTGCTGCGAGGCAGCGATCGACCGGAGCTGTCCACGAGTGCGTTAGCAATCGGAAGCTGCAGCTGAACGCCGAGGTCGGTGGCCGACCCGATCGCAAGAATCGTCCCGCCGGCATTCAGGAATTCCTGGAGCTGCGGAATCGTCCTGGCTGCGGTCAGGCTACCCAGACGATCGCGATATTCCGCCGGAACGTCTTCGGGGTTAACACGCGGAGGCGTGCGTGGGCCGGGACGCCCAAACGTTACGCCGTCGGGAAGAATGAGGACGTCGAATTTGCTGATGAGATTCCCGGCATCGAGCGTCGCCGGATATACCACCTGGTACGGAAACTCGAACTGTTCGAGAATGAATCGCGCCCAGCCAGAGGTTATCGCCCCTCCGTATTGATCCCATAGTGCGATACGCGCGGGTCGAATCCGCTTGAGCGATGCCGACGACACCTCGGTGTCAAACGGATCGAACTCGAGGCCTTTTTCCGCCACCAGCCGGCTGAGTATCGCCAGAGTTCCGGGTTTTGCCGGGATGTAAAACGTGCCAGCATCGTAAGTCCTGCCGTTGATGCTGAGCGGCGCGACGAGCGTATAAACCTCCTGGCCGCGAGCGAGCAGACGATTCACCGCGGCGAATGCGTCGTTCACGGAGTGACTCAGAGCGTATCCCTCAGCGGCGGGCCCGACCCGCGCTCTCGGCGGCTTCGCGAATCCCACCACCGGCGCGAGCGGTGCACTGAACGGTTCCAGAATCCGATCGAACTGCACGCCCATTTGATAGGCGAGCGTCCACCCAGCGTTGTCGTATGGCGGAGTCGGAGGGCCGCCTGGATACGGAATGTCGTTCGGGTGGTCCTGCGGCTCGAACATGTCCAGGACGTGCGGCCGGAACGCCTGCGCCGTGTTCACGACCCAGGAGTTTGCCGGATAATTCTTCCCGTTTACGGTGAACGGTGCCGTGGCGCGCTCGACGGTGATTCCCGTCTTTATCAAAGCGTTGACAAACTTCGTTGCGGTGAGAAAATCCGGCTGGTCAGCGGGTATGATGTACGCGCGTGGGTCCCGATCGGCAGGATTCCGCATGATGCTGACGTACGTCGCCATTTCTGCCGGGCTGGTCGTCTGCTGGCGACCACCGCCACCCCCGGCGTCACCACCCTGCGGACGGGCGCTGTCCTCGGGCACTGCTGCCTGGAGCGCCGCCACCTTTCGCGGGGTGACGGTCCATGTATCGGTGCTGCCGCGCCGAATCGAATTGCGTCCCATCTGGTAGATGTTGTAGAGGAACATCTCTCGATACCGCGACGCCACATCCAGCACCGCCCGGTTTGCAGTCAGCTCGTAGGCGATGGATTGGGAGAAATGCCACTTCTGCGGCTGAATCGGCATCGGAAGGTCTCCCTTGGGCAGGAGCTTCTCTGGTACCAGAGGAATTTCGATGGGAGTCGGATTGCCGATGGCTTCCGTCAACAGGCCGATCATGTTGTGGAAATAGACGGTCGTCCTCAGCCCGCCGTTCCACCAGGTGGAATAGCCCGACCCACTTCTCATCGTCGCACCCGGTTTACCCTCTGCGACGAACCTCGAATGCATGGCCGCTCCGACGAGGTCCAGCTCCATCGGCACGAGTGGATCGAAGTTGTAATTGAACGGGTCTCTGAACGGCGGCGCGAAGATCACCGTCCCGATCGGGCCAGTCTGGTGATGGTTGTACATGATCTGCGGATACCAGGCCCGGAACAGAATGCTGTCCATCGCCTGCGTCTCAGGCTGCGACGCCATGTAGGAGTCACGGTTGTTGTCGTGACCAGCGTACTTGTGGTAGAGCCGCGGCAGCCGTGCTGTCGTCCGCTTGAGCGTATCCGCTTCGCGCATGTACCAGTCAGATACCAGCTCCTGTCCATCCGGATTTGCCGGCACCAGCAGTATGATGTCGTCGCGGAGAAACCTGAGAGTTTCCGGATCGTTGCGACTCACCAGATCGTACAGCATCTGAATCAGCTGCTGCGCGCCGAGTACTTCGCTGGCGTGAAGACCTCCGTCGATCCACACGACGGACTTCCCCTCCGAAGCCAACGCCCGCGCCTGGGCATCGGTGAGATTCTCCGCCAGCGCGAGTCGTCTCGATATCTCCTGATAACGCGCGAGCTTCCTGTGATTCTCTGGCGATGTGACGATCGCCATCCACATCGGCCGCCCCTCGGCCGTCGTTCCGATACGCACCATCTTCACGCGGTCAGATTCCCGGTCGAGTTTCCGCCAGTAGTCGATCATCTGGCTGTAGTTGGCGAGAAAGTAATCGTCGCCGATGTCGTGGCCGAACTGCGCGCGAGGCGATGTAATTCCGGCTTTTGTTTGAGCAGTTCTCGCCTGTGGGGCGCCGGCGGCTGGGATCACCAGCAGGCAAAGCAGAAGTGCGATCGTGGCTTTCAGGCTTCGCATCGATTCACGGGTAAGCGAATTTGGCGTCGGTCGAAGCGCTCTCAAATCGAAAGCGGACCGCGTTAGAATTTAACGGTCAGGCGTTTACGGTGCTGCCACCGCTCGTTCGGGCCGCCGCTATGATGACACCGCCAAGCATGATCGCCCCGCCGACCAGGGTCGACACTGTTGGGATCTGCCGAATCGAGGGAATGATCGCTCCCAGGAAAGTCGCTCCAACGGGCTCGCCCAGCACGGTCAGATTGACGATATAGGCGGGCAGAAACTTGAGAGCCCAGTTCATTCCGGTGTGCCCGAGCAACATAGGCCCCAGAGCCAGGCAGGCGAAAATCGCGATTTCCCGGGGCGGTTGCGGCGCGAGAGGGATTCCGCGCGATAGTGCAATGAGTGACAACGTCACGAACGCCGCCGAGTAAACGATTCCCACGTAGGCCCAGATGCCAAGTGATCTGCGAAGGGCGCGCCCGATGGTGTAGTAGATGGCTGCCGTCACCGCCGCCGACACCGCCAGCAGGTTTCCAAGCAGCGGGTCATTTCCGCTTGGCGCTATGCCGCCCCTCAGGTCTGGTGCGGCAATTACCAGGGCGCCCAGGATCGCGATGGCGATGCCGACGACCTGGCGGCGAGTGGGAGATTCTCTAAGAGCTACCGCCGAGATCGCCGCGACGACGGCGGGCTGAAGGTTTACCAGCGTGACCGACGCGGCGATTGTCGTAAGATGAATCGATGCGTTCCAGGCCCAGAAATGGAGCGCCAGCGAGATGCCTCCAGCGCCGGCAAGGGCGAGCTCGCGCGACGAGAGGCGCTTCCAGTCGCGCCATTCCCCGGTCCCGATCAGAAAAGCGGCAACGATGAGAAGCGAAAAGCCGAGGCGCCACACGGCGATCGCCACCGGATCCGCGCTCGAAAGCCGCACGAGAGGGCCCGCGAAAGAGATGCCGAGCAGCGCGACCGCGAGTACCCAGTACGGTTTAGTCGACATGCCAAAAAAAAGAGCCGGTGCGCGAGGCACCGGCTCTTTTTTCAGGACAACCTTACTCGGTTTTCGGGGTTTTGACCAGTCGCATCTCTGCGGCGGCGCGGCCAGCGTGCTTGAGCACCGTGTCGTCATAGCGGTGACAGTTCGGAGTGTTACGTCCGCGCACGCAGCCATTGTAGCGGAGCAGAGCCACACGCGTGTTGGGCGCGCTGCGCATCGCTTCCTTCAGGATCTGAACACCGTGGCAGATGTTGCTCTCGATGTTGAACAGGTCGGACGATCCGCAGCCCCACTTGCCGCTGTGGAGCGGCATGACCTGCATCAGGCCGCGCGCGCCGACAGAGCTGCGGGCGTGCGGATCGAGCGTGGCATCTTCGGTGAGAAGAACACCAACAAGCAGCGCCGGGTCGATGTGCTCCTTGTCGGCCTGGTCAACGAGAGCGTCGGCGATACGGAACGCCAGGGCGCGATCGTGCGTGTACTGGTTCAGAACCTCACCGATGCGGAACGCCTGCTCGGTGGGCTGTGCAGCGTCAACAACAGCCGCGGGCAGTCTCAGCAGCTTGCCCGGGTTCGCGTACAGCGGGTGCTGCTGCGAAATCGTCCACACAGCTCCGCTCACGAGCAGCACACCCAATGCAAGCGCATGGGATGCCGCGCGCATAGCAGTCTTCATAGGCGAAGACAGCTTCGGCGGAGGTGCGTTCAACGGCTTGAGTGACTTCTTCACAGTTTCTCCTGGAATTAGTACAGCCCGAACGCGCTTAGATGAGCGGAACAAGAACCCTTCCCTTCTCATCGCGGTACGCCCGGCCCAACCGATCCGCAAAACCGTGCAGAACTTCCATGTCCCGCTCTCTAACCCGGTACTGCGCTGCCGTCGTCGGGAGCCTGTATGTAGCTATGCTCTCATTCGCCGGCATCTTCTTCACCTGCATCCTGCCGTTCACCAGCTCCGCTCCCCTGGGCTTGGCGAAGTCCCACATCCTTCTTCCTATCTGCGAGTTCGTCAGCGGACAGTCCGGATAACGTGCCCGGATGTACCGGATGAAGTACTCGTTATCGATCAACCTCTCTTGTCCTTCAGCCGGAGCATCACCCAGCTGTATCGCTGGCCGCTGACCCGGTGGCGTCTGCCAGCGTTTCAGATCCTCAGCCTCTAGGGAGACTTGGATCTTTGCGCCCAGAACGGCCGCTATCTGTCGCAAAAGATCGAGCGAGACATTGTAGTCCTCGTCATGCTCGATATTGCGTATTGTCGACGCCGACACTGGCCTAGCCATGCGTGCCGCAACGTCTTCGCGACGAAGACCCCTGAGCTTTCTGATTCGCTCAAGTTCCCGTCCGATCCATTCTGCCATTTCGATTCTATTGTGGTAATGCCACTGCTGAGATACGTATTACGGTACCTCTATTGACGAATGCCGTCAAGGAAAAGTTTTAGTTGATTGCGGAACGGAGGGTGTCGAAAATGTCCTAAATGTGACGTCGAAAATTCAACCCATTGAATTACAATGAGTTGCGTCGTCAATCACTCGGTTTTGCTGGTAGTCAGATGTTTATATCCGACCTTCGCCCATTCAATCCGACAGCGAAAAACTCAGCATCTGAGTTGCGGCCTGCTCCGCGAACTTGAGCACCTTACCCGAGTACGTGTGGCAGTTGGGAGTATTCGTCCCGC
>DASWBG010000051.1:0-9069 GCA_036390715.1 Gemmatimonadaceae bacterium | reverse complement strand
CGAGGCCAACGGGCAATCCATCGCCCGCCCTGACGACTTGCTCGACGCGCTGTCGAGCGTTGAAAGCGGCGGCGCGGTGACGCTCAGGCTCCTGCGCGGCGGTACGATCAAAACCGTTTCCGTTACGCCTGCCGATCGCGGAGCCGGAGAATGATCGCCTCGATGTTGGGCTCAGCCCGAAGCGCGTCGTCAAACCTGAACGGCCTGGCGGAGCTGCTGCGACAGGCGGTCGTCGAAGTCCGCAGTGGCGACAGCGGTAGCGGCACTGGAATCATCTGGGGCGGCGCTGGTCTCGTCGTGACCAACGCGCATTGCATCCGGCGCGGCGCGCCGCTTCAGGTCGACACCGGTGGTAAGTGGCGCGAAGCGCAGGCAATCGCATACCATCCTCAGCATGACCTCGCACTTCTCGCATCACCATCAGTCAGCGGGCCACTACTGGAGCTTCGCGATCCGGAGTCGCTCCGAGCCGGAGAACTCGTATTCGCGCACGGACACCCGCTCGGGATTCGCGATGCGCTGGCCATGGGCGTACTCCATACCGTCACCCGTGACCGGACGAAATCCCCACGCTGGATTGTCGCAGATGTGCGGCTCGCCCCGGGCAATTCCGGCGGCCCGCTCGTCGACGCGCAGGGGCGGCTCATCGGAATCAACAGCATGGTGGTCAACGGACTCGGTGTCGCCGTGCCGGCGTCGCTGGTCCAGCATTTCGTGGAGCGCGCACTCTCGCAGCGGGCAGCGTAGCAACGGCGCGCGACGATGACGCGCATTGCGATCGTCGCAGCATCGGAGAAACTGCGCTCCTCACTCGCGACGGCGCTGCGGGCGAGTGAGGAGTTCGAGGTGGTGGGTGTCGCGGCCTCAAGCGCTGGTGTTCCGCCTTCCGCTGATATCGTTCTGTTCGCCCGTGGTGGAGAAAACTCAGCGAATATCCGGCAACGCGCGAGCGGCGAAGCGACAACCACAACAGTCCTCAGCAATCGTGAGCGGGAGATCCTTGCTCTTCTCGCCGATGGCCTGGTCAACAAGCAGATCGCAGCCCGACTCGGCATCTCCACCAACACCGTGAAAACTCATCTGGAGCTGCTCTTCGACAAGCTCGGAGTGACAACGCGCGCCGAGGCAGTGGCGACTGGGGTCAAGCGTGGCCTGTTGCTCCTTTGAGGCATGACGCTTGATGATGTCGTGACTCTGAGCCAATCTATCCCCTAACCTGGCGGGGACTCAGATGCCGGAAGGGCCCATCGAAGCACAGCTTCTGGATCACGAGAAGCAGTACTGGCAGGCGATCAAGGACAGGGACGTGCCGGCGGCGATGCGCCTGACCGATGATCCGTGCATCGTGGTTGGCGCGCAGGGTGTCGCGCGCATCACCCGCCAGGCGTTCGCTGGAATGCTGCAGGCCGGCGGTTGGACGCTGCACGAGTTCACGCTGAGCGATGTGCAGGTCCGAGTTCTGGGCGATGACGCGGCCATCATCGCCTACAAGGTCAAGGAACAATTGACCGTCGATGGAAAATCGCTGGCGCTCGAAGCATCCGACTCATCCACCTGGGTGCGGCGCGACGGACAATGGGTGTGTGCGCTGCACACTGAAGCTCTCGCCGGCGATCCGTTCGGCAGGGACCGACTCCCTGTGCCGCCGAAGAGACCGTAGCGATCAGCCTTTTCCCGGTTAGCAGCAGCCGCATATCGGCGAGCATTTCGACAAAGCGCGATGTCTTAGCGGAGGCGTGGGTGCGATGACGATTCTCCGGCATTTGTTGTCGATCCTGCTACTTCCCTTCGTCATGGTGGTGATCGTCCCGCGATGGCTGCTTCGCGCCTGGTCGTCGTCTGACACGCGCTGGGTGGATGGGACTGTCGCCGCCGCCTTCGCCCACATTTCAGGCGTCGTGTTGTTTCTCTGCGGGTTTGCACTCTTCGCGTGGTGCGTCTCCCTTTTTGGGCGCGTCGGAGAGGGCACGCTCGCTCCATGGGATCCAACGCGTCGGCTCGTGGCAGTCGGTCCGTACTCGTACATGCGGAATCCGATGATTACCGGCGTCGTGACAATGCTGCTTGGGGAAACGCTGTTCCTGGGCTCGCGTGTGGTCGGAATCTGGGCCGCGACGTTCATCGCCATCAATCAGATCTATTTCGTGATCTCAGAGGAGCCCGGACTGGAGAGGCGATTTGGGGCCGCGTATATCGAATACAAATCGGCCGTTCCGAGGTGGGTTCCGAGAGAGAGGCCCTGGAAGAGACGCCGACGATAGCCGGAAAACGCCCGTCGCGCACGAATTTTGATCGAGTGGGGCTGCAACCAAACAACGATGATTCCATGACTGATCCGACTTCTCCGCAGACCCGACCCGCGAGCCTTCCGCGGGACAATTTCAGAAGCGTCGTCGCGGCGCTGATCACCGTACTCACCATCTACGGCTGGATCGACGCTCTTGGCCGTACACCGATGCGCCATGCCCTCACTGTCCAGACGCGTCTCTGGTGGATCGAGCAGATCGTTGGTTTCGCGCTGGCGATCGTTTGCATTGGCATAATCCTGCGAAAGCTTTGGTCTCTCACTCCCGCGTTCTGGCTGTCGATCTATTCGCTGGTTTTTGACATCGTGCGCTGGATATTCGAATTCAGAGAGGGACAATTCGAGATCCGGGTGGCGCCGTTGCTTTACGCGCTTCTGCTGTGGCGGCTGTGGACGACCCGGAAACAGGTCTCCGCGGCTCAGGGCACTGTCATGATTGACACGACGGGCTAGGCCCTGCCCCGACGGAAGGCCCATCCAGTAGCGGCCTTCGCGTCCCGACGGTAACTATTATCGTGGGCAATAAAACGCTTGGCCAGCTCATCATCATAGTTGGCCTCGGCATCATCGTCGTCGGACTGTTGACGATGCGGGGATGGCTCGGATGGTTTGGCCATCTGCCGGGGGATGTGCGTGTCGAGCGCGAGAGTGTGCGGTTGTACGTGCCGATCGTATCGATGTTGCTGATATCGCTCCTCTTCAGCGTGCTGTCATACGTGCTACGTCGCATCTTCTGAGAACAATTCGCCTTTGAGTCGCCGCGAGCGCGTGGGCAGTCATATCCACGTATCGCTCGTTGTCGCTGCTCTGGCATTGACCGTTCTCTCCCCCGCTTCCCTCGCACAGCCGCGGCTACTCGAGACATCGACACGCGACACGCAATTGAGGACCGATTCCGCGAAAATCTCTCAGCGTGCGCGGGATCTTCAGGCGAGATTTGAGCGCCGGCGCCGGCAAATGCTGCCGAGGTTTTACATCGGCAGTGCGGATCACTGCCTGATCGTCGGACGATTCTGTGAGTGGCATCCCGATCTGACCGATTATGTAATTCCGGATGAAGGGAAGGACATAGTCCGTGCGCGCGCGGAATTGCTCAACGAGCTCGAGAAGGCGTCGGCCGTCCTTCCCGGCGACGACTGGATCATGGGACAGCGAATTCGCTATCTCACAGAAGGACACGACGCGTCTGCGGTCGACGTGGCGCGCTTGTGCCGGGCAACCAGGTGGTGGTGCGATGCCCTGCTTGGTCTCGCTTTACACGTGGCTGGCAACTACGCCGGTGCCGACAGCGCCTACGCCGCTGCGCTGGACGGGATGCCGTCTCAGACACGCTGTCATTGGCTGAATCTCGCGCCCCTTCTCGATGACGATATCCGCGGCACGTACAAGAAAATGAGCTGCGGACAGCGAGAGGCAGTAGATGCGCGAATCTGGTGGGTCGCGGATCCTCTCTTCATGACGCCTGGCAATGAGCGGCGTACCGAGCATTTTTCGCGGGTTCTGCACACCGCGCTGCAGGAGGATGCGGAGAATACTTACGGTTCGAGCTGGGGCGGAGACCTCGCGGAATTGATTCTCCGTTTCGGCTGGGCGGAAAAGTGGACGCAGGAGCCGTCGCAAAGCATGTATGTGGAATCAAAGCCGGCGATTACAGGTCACGAGCGGGAACCGGGATACCATTTCTTCCTGACGCAGCGGCCGCCCGATAGCCTCGCGCTCATCGTCGACTCCGTGTTCGACATCTACCAGTTCCCACCGCGGGAGCAGTATGCGCCCGTCTATACGCGAGCGTTCGTGCGGCTCGATGCCCAGGTGGCGCGTTTTCGGCGTGGAGATTCCACGAAGGTCGTGGCGTCCTATGATGTGAGTGCCGATACGATTTTCGGCCGCAGGAAATTCACTGCGGCGTTGATAGCGATGGGAGACGAAGCAACAACCCCGTCGAAGAGCGAAGTGGCCGAGGCGCCCGTCAGGAACGTTCTCACGGTGTCCACGCCGTGGAAAGAGCAGCTTATTGGCGTCGAGCTGTTGGCCAATGACAGTGCCGCCGCCGCGCGCTGGAGATCCGGATTCGCCGAAATCCCTCTCGATTCCGGAAGGATCAGCGTTTCGGATCTGCTGTTCGTCGACGGAGAGCCATCACTTCCGGGCGATCTGAACGAGGCAATCCCACGCGCGCATGGCGGGACGAAGTTTCGACGCGACAAGAAGGTCGGGCTGTTCTGGGAGCTCTACGGAAAGACGCCAGCCGATAGCGCGCTTCCGATCTCTCTGATGATCACTCCGGTGGATGAAAGTATTCTGAGACGCACCTTCCGCGCGCTCCGTATCGCGCCAAGGCTGTCGCCACTAAATATCCGCTGGCATGAGAATGGTGCGTCCGGAGTTCTGTCGGCGAGATCGGTGCTCCTCGATTTGTCTCTCGTTCCCGCCGGGAAATACGCGGTGAAGCTCGAAGTCGGAAATAATCCGGCGGCGGTCACGTCGCGCATCATCGAGGTGAAGTAGCGGCGGCAAGCTGTGACTTCGTGATTCGCGTCATGCGGAAGGTGTTGACGTACGGGCGGCCGCCAACATGAACCAGCCAGACCTCCGCGAGCGTGGTATCGGCGGAACTCTCGATCCTGTAGCTGAGTTTTTTCGCGACGACAGCGCTGTCAACGAATAGCAGCCAGCCAACAGATCGAATCCGTTGAGGGCCACCCTTTGGAAAGTACGAGCTCATGGCGGCAATACTCGTCCAGCCCTTCTTCGAGCTGATGACACTAGCAGGTTCAAGCTGGGCTGCTCCGGCTGCGTCTTGCGAGCGCACGTGTTCGAGAAACGAACGTGCAAAGCTGTCATCTTCGGGGTCTGGTGCGGAATCTCGTAGCTGTTCGACGGACCAGGCATATCGCTCTCCTTCCCGGGTAACCGTGATTGCTCCTTGTTGGCGCTGATTCGCCAAGCTGACTGACACAGAATCCAGCGGTCCAACACGGGCATATCGCTCCAGCGCAAATCTCGCGATGGATCTTGCCCATTCGCGTCTTACAGAATCTGCTGACGGAGGCGGATTGTAGATTTTCAGCGCGAGGTACCGGCCCTCAGTCAGGGAGACGTTGACCGGCACTCGAAATTCGGTTGTGACGTCAGTCGCGAGCGAGACGAGTCTCTGAATCGCCGGAGACCGCGAGATGAGGACGAGCGCGCCAATACCCACTGCGGCGACGGCGATACCTCCGCCAATCAACCATCCCAATTTTGAAGGGCGGGACACCTTGGGTCCGATCTCACCGTGCTCGATTCGATAGCGGAGCTTGAGGTACGCCGGAAACGTGAAAGGCCAGAGAACGGCGAGGGCAGCCAAGACCCCGATCGGTGGCAGCGCCAGGCTTGAATCGAATCGATGGACCCCAAGGCGATGAGAATCGTAGGCGGCCCAGATCGCAGTCGCTGCGACAAGAACATAATAGGCGTTGAAAGGCAGGAACCCGGATACATACGATGTTGCGGCGAGGAGCAATATCGTGAGCGGGATTGCGAATCTGAGTCGCACGATTGGCCTAGGAGTAGGTATCGGTCCAGGATCGATTGCAAACTGCACCAGCATACTCGCGACCGCTGAGCCCTGGGTCAATCACGATCTCCTTCCCCTTATCCGCGCTGAGCCCTCATCGAACCTGGCTACTCAGCTCCTTCAAGCGTCGCGAGATGAACCGCCGCTCCGGCTCCAGTGTGGCCAGCTCCAATGCGCGTTGGTAGGCCGTGATCGCCTCGCTCGTGCGCCCGAGTCGACGGCAAAGATCTCCACGCGCCGAATGGGCGAGGTGATACTCCGCCAGGTCTCCACGCACGAGAATCGCATCGATCAGCGAGAGGCCGGCCTCTGGTCCATCGCGCATCGCGATCGCGGCAGCGCGATTGAGCTCGATCACCGGAGACGGATCCGCTCTCAGCAGCACGTCGTACAGCCCGACGATCTGCGGCCAGTCCGTCGTAGCCGCCCTCGATGCCTCGGCGTGCACGGCCGCGATTGCTGCCTGGAGCGTGTATGGTCCGAAGCGATGGGACGCCAGCGCGCTCTCTACCAGCTCGACCCCTTCCTCGATCTGGGCGCGATTCCATAGCGAGCGATCCTGGTCCTCGAGAAGAATCATCTCACCGGCAGGCGTCGTCCGCGACGAGTGCCTGGCTTCGTGGAGAAGCATGATCGCCAATAATCCCATCGCCTCCGGCTCGGGAAGCAGCTCCACGAGCAATCGTCCGAGGCGGATCGCTTCACCCGCCAGGTCCGCTCGTGTGAGCGACTCACCACTCGAGGCGAGGTAGCCTTCATTGAACACCAGATAGATAACGTGCAGCACACTGGCGAGCCGAACGGGAATGTCGAGTCGCGACGGAATCTCGTATGGGATGCGCGCATCCCTGATTTTTCCTTTGGCCCGGACGATCCTTTGCGCCAGTGTCGGCGGTGGCGTCAGAAAAGCGTGTGCAACTTCTTCGGTCGTAAGGCCGCAAACCTCGCGCAGGGTGAGAGCGATCTGCGCGTCCGGGCTGAGCGCCGGATGACAACAGGTGAAGATCAGGCGAAGGCGGTCGTCTTCCACTCCCTCCTCGTCCTGGTCAGGCATCTCCGTCGCCTGGAGGCGATCGAGAATCGCGCCATCCGCCGATTCGAACCTCTCGCTCCTGCGCAGCCGGTCGATGGCCTTGAACCGTCCGGTGGAGATCAGCCACGCGCGCGGGTTCCCGGGAATTCCCGTTTCTCCCCATTGCTCCACCGCCGCTACGAACGCGTCATGCAGGGCTTCCTCGGCCAGATCGAAATCGCCGAGCAGACGAATGAGTGTCGCGAGCACACGGCGCGATTCGGAGCGATAGATCGCATCCACCTGGTCGCGCACGTGCGCCGCAACGTCTTCCTCCATTCACTTACGCGTCCGGCCGCTACGCGCTGGCGCGCTCGACAATCGGGCGCACTTCGATCGAGCCGGATTTCGCCGATGGAATCCGCGACGCCACCTGAATCGCGTCGTTAAGATCCTTTGCTTCGATGAGGTAGTAGCCGCCGAGCTGCTCCTTCGTCTCGGCGTAGGGGCCGTCGGTGGTCGACACCTTGCCGTTTCGTGAGCGCACGACGGTGGCAGTGCTGGTGGGCTTGAGCTGGTTGGCTCCGACGTACTGGCCGCTCTTCCTGATGCTGTCACCAAACGCCATGTACTCACCCATGTACTTGTCCTGCAGGTCCTTGGGGAATTTCGCCCACTCCTTCTCGTCGTCGTAAATCAGGCACAGGTACTTCATCGTTCCTCCAATTGTTTGAAAGGGTCCTCGCTAGTTAGTCGGGCGGGGATGGCCCAAATCGACATCCCTTTCTACGAGGTTGACCCTCTCAAAATCCCTCCGCGTATTCGTACTGCCTTTTCCGGGGCGTTCGGGATCGGCAGAACGCGAGTCTGAACCCGGGTCACCAATCTGACCGGCAGCTGGAGGGTGACCGTCTCACTTCCCCGGCGGACAACCATCGGCAGGGTCGTAAGGGTCGTGCCGGCATACCGAGCCCGCAAAGGCTCGAATGAATCGTCGTTCGAGATCGTGACATCGCCAATCGAAACGATTCTGTCGCCCACACGCGCACCTGCCGCGCCCGCCGCGCCAGTCGGCGACATCTGACTGATGGCGACACCGGCGCTGTCGGTGCTCGTCGAGATTCCCAGCCGCGGCTCACGGATGGTGTCGCTCTCGGAACGCAATCCGGCGAGGCGCAGAACCGAATCAACCGGAAGTGGCTCACGGCCATCTACATAGCGGCGCGCGAATTCAGTAAAGGATTTCCCGCCGGCGGCACGCGAAACCTCAGACCACCAATCGGCGGCCGTAAATCCTTTGCCACGCTTGTACGTCGCGTCATAGAGCCGGCGCATCACGTTGTCGAGCGACATGTGGTTGTCGCTCGCGTCACGGATCATGACATCGAGGAGGAATCCCGTGAGACCACCTTTCGGATAATAGAGTCCGCTGCTGCCATCGGTCGGATTGATCCAGGATCCCAGCGATGCATCGCTTACCGCTGTTGGAGGTGCGCCGGCGACGGACGTGATCTCGCCGGCGATGAAGTCAAAAAACCGCGTGCTGTCGTTGACCCCGCCCCGCACCAGCGCGACACCGCCGTAGTAATCCGTGACGCCTTCGCTCACCCACAGCCAGGTAGTCGGTTGCGCGTCATCGTACCTGTAAGGAACCATGTCGGCGGGGCGCAGGCGCTTCACGTTCCAGGCGTGGAAGAATTCGTGGGAGTAGAGTCCGGGCAGATAGGGGGCGTCGAGCCCAGAGGTCGTGACTTCATCCACCTGCGAGCTCTGGTGCTCGAGGCCACCTCCGTTCACCAAGGTGTCCGAGCGCTGGAAGATCGTGTAGTTGCGGAAAGGCGCTTCGCCGAAAACTGCGATCTGCGCCGGAACGATTTTTTGGAGCCATGCGAAGGTGCGATCCCGGCGCGCCGGGGTCAGGCTCGCCGCTGGCCAGAAAGCGAGCCGAATCCATTTGCCGGCGATCTGGGTGCTGTCGATTGCAAACCGTCCAACGTAGAACGGCATGTCGGTCAGATCGTGATAGTTCGCCGCTGTGAAGTTGTTTGTGCCCGGTGCGGGATCCATCCCGGTCGCAACACGCCACGATGCCTCCGTGTGAACCGAGACACGCGCCGGCCAATTGAATCCGCGGCCAGCCGGATAAAGAAAGAGATTCGTTCCGTTGAAGAAGGCGAAGTTGGGAGCGGTCCA
>DASWBG010000050.1:0-5919 GCA_036390715.1 Gemmatimonadaceae bacterium | reverse complement strand
CCCTCCAGCCGCACAATGAAGCAGCAAGGAGCGGTCATGACACGCATGTCTGTCGTCGCGGTCACGGTTCTTCTCACTATTCCCGCGTTCGCTGCGTATTCGCAGGAGCACGAGCATCCGCAGGGCGCGCCGACTGAAAAGTTGGGCACCGTTCACTTCGCGACATCGTGCAGCCCCAAAGTCGCGCCGCAATTCGATCGGGCTGTCGCGCTGCTGCATTCCTTCGAGTTCGGTGCGTCGATCAGCGGTTTCAATGAAGTGCTCGCGACCGACTCCACGTGTGCGATGGCGTACTGGGGGATAGCGCTCAGTCGATGGACCAATCCCATGGCGGCCGGAAACCGGTCCGTCGCCCAGCTACAGCAGGGCAAGCAGGCCGTCGACGCCGCGATGCGACTCGGCGATCACGCCTCCGAGCGTGAGCGCGGCTACATACACTCCGTCGGCCAGCTCTACGACGATTTCGAGCACAAGGATCAGCGGACGCGCGTCGTCGCCTACTCGAACGCAATGAACGAGCTCGCGATGAGGCAACCGGCGGACACCGAAGCGTTGATCTTCTATGCGATCTCCCTCACTGCGGCCGCGGCGCCTACGGACAAGACATACGCGAATCAGCTGAAGGCTGGCGCTATTCTCGAGTCGCTCTGGGCGAAGCAGCCGAATCACCCCGGGATCGCGCACTACATCATTCACACTTACGACTATCCGGCACTCGCTGACAAGGCGCGCGCGGCCGCGGAACGCTATGCGACCATTGCGCCGTCCGCGGCGCACGCGCTGCATATGCCCTCGCACACGTTTACGCGGGTCGGGATGTGGCAGGAATCAATCGACGCGAACAATCGTTCGATGAGAGTCGCGCTGAGCACTGGCTCGATAGCGGAGACGTTGCACGCCGCCGATTACGCCATGTACGCAGATCTACAGATGGGAAAAGAGTCCGACGCGAAAGCGATTCTCGATGGACTACCGGCGCTCGCCGCGCGCTTCGACGTGAACGCGATCACCGGAGCCGCACCCGGTTCCGCCGGCGTATTTGCGCTCGCTGCAATTCCGGCGCGATGGGTGCTGGAGCGAAATGCCTGGGCGGAGGCCGCCGCTCTCGAGCCGAAGGCGAGTGCATATCCCTACACGGAGGCGATGACGTACTTCGCCCGTGCACTCGGCGCGTCGCACACTGGCGATCTCCCCAAAGCAAAGACGTCCATCGATTCGCTGGCGTCGATTCAGCAGCGGCTCGCCGCGAAGGGCGAAGGGTATTGGGCGGAACAGGTGGCTATTCAGCAGATTGAAGCCCAGGCATGGCTCGATCTCGCCGAGCACCGTGAGAACGACGCTCTGATGCACATGCGCGAAGCCACCGCGCGTGAGGACGCTACCGAGAAGAGCGCGGTGACACCGGGTCCGCTGGCGCCGGCGCGTGAGCTCCTCGGTGATATGCTGATTGAGCTGCATCGGCCAGCCGAGGCCGTGGTGGAGTATCGCGCGACGCTGAAGAAGGAACCGAATCGCCGGCACGCGCTCCGTGGCGCTAACGGCTCGAAATCCTAACGGCGCTTTTTCGGCGTGACTAACGTTTTGGTTTTGCGGGAGCATAGGTGGCGAGGATTGCCCCCGTGGTCGTCACTCTGCTGTCGACGAGCCGGAGCGGTCTGAGCGCACCATCATCGCCGAAGACGCGCTTGCCGCCGCCTACGACGAGCGGATCGATCATCACCCGGAACTCATCGACAAGGTCGAAGTCGATGAGCGACTGTACGAGCTTCGGGCTGCCGATCACCAACAGATTGTCACCGTCCTTTTGCTTCAGGGCGGCGACCGCCTTCGTGACGTTACCCTTGAGCAACGTCGAATTCTGCCAGGCAAGTGGCTCGTTGAGAGTCGTGGACGCCACATACTTCGGCCGCGTGTTAAGCGGCTTCGCGATGACCTGTTCCTCCGCGGATGCATTCGGCCAATGGCCCGCGAAGTTCTCGTACGTGCGACGCCCCAATAGGTAACCGCCGGCCTGGGTCAGGTTCTCCACTACCCAGTTTCTCGACATGTCGTCGAAGTACGGCAAATGCCAACCTCCGTGCTTGAAGCCACCGCTCTTGTCCTCATTGGGCGAGCCGGGCGCCTGAACCACTCCGTCGAAACTCATCCATTCCTGAACGATCAGCCTGCGCATCATCGACTCCTATCTGTCGTTAGCGAATTGGCACCGGTGCGCTGAGAGTCGAGACGCCGTTCTCATCGAAACTTTCGATCGCCACCCAATAGGATTGCCCGACCGTCAGCGCTCTCAGCTCGAGCGTCGTCCCCTGGTCGGCAAAGCGCTGGTAAGTCTCGTACAACTTCGAGGGCGAGATGCCCCAGCGCACGTTGTAGCCGACAATTCCCGACACGGGCTTCCACGTGATCGTCGCGTCGCGCGCATCACGCTCGCGCCGCGCTGTAAGCCCGGCGGGCGTGGTCGGACGAGGTCCATCGCCATTGCCGAACACGCGGATATCGCTGACAGCGAGGTTCGCCGCGCCGACGTGAATGTGCTCGTACCGTATAAAGCGCGCACGTATCGGCGTCGCAAGCTCGATGTACGCGTTGGGGCGATCGCGTCGCTCGCGGGCGAGATCAGCGACCGTCGTCCATTGAACGCCATCGCGCGACGCGCGCAATCGGAACTGCGTGAAAACCGTGGAATCCGTGCCGTAGAGACCGGACTTGTAGTCCGCGTAGTTCACCTGAATCGCTTTCACTTCGTAGGTCCGACCAAGGTCAATCCTCAACCATTCTCCGGGATGATTCTTCCCGGCCACCCAGAACGTGCGCGGATTTTCGTCCGTAACGTTGCCAGCGGGAAAACTGTCGCGCGCTGAAGACGCGCTTACCGTCTTACGGTATGACAGGAGCATCCAGCCGGTGAACAGCTCGTCGCTGGTGCGCCATGCTTTCTTCGGCAGCCAGTGCGGGAAGTCGCCGAATCTCGTATCCACGTACATCTGACTGTCGGCGTCGAAGCCGGCGGGATGCAGACCAATTCGCCGCTCGAAGTTCCAGTTCACCGCGATCCACGGCGTCCCCGTGTTCCACCAATTGCCGTGGACATCCTGGAACGTGTTCCCATGGCCGGCGCCCTGCACAAATCCGCCAGGCTTGTATGCGACTGGATTGTACGGCGCGTAAGTGAATGGGCCGAGTGGATCGTTCGCGGTGTAAACCCCGGTGGAGTAAACGTTGTACTCCGTACCCGGCGCGCCGTACTGGAGATAATACTTTCCGGCGCGCTTGGTCATCCACGAGCCTTCAATAAACGGCGTGATCGTGGTGTCGCGGTGATCCTGACCAAAACGCTCCCATCCGTGCTTCGCCGGCTCGAGCCCGAACAGCCACTGCGGAGTTCCCTTGTACGCGAGCTGCTTGCTCTTGTCGAGCTCGATGACGTGCAGTGGATACACGTTCGAGGAATTCCAATACAGGAACCAGCGTTCGGTGTCCGGATCGTAGAAGAATTGCGGATCCCACGGACCTGGTTGCACCGAGTCCGGCTTTGCCAACGCGTTCGGGCCGACTTCGTGGTCGCGCGCCATCGGCAGCCACGGGAGCAATCGATTGTAGAACTCCACACGCCCCGTCTTCGGTTGCGTGAGCATCAGAATTGGCAGTGGGTGCGTCGTACTCGGCAGCAAATAGATCGTATCCCGCACCGACAAGACCGCGGGCGCAACGATGTCCGTCAGCGGCCAGCGCGAGGGAGTGATGTGTTCCCACGTCCCAAGATCGCGCGAATGCCAATAGCCCTCGCCAATTGTCTCGAAGAGGTAATACTCGCCGCGTTGCACGACGATGACGGGATCGGCGCCGGAGCGATACGAAATGCCCTCGTTGTGCTGCTCGAAATTGTACTTGTAGTCGATATCGATCGGATTGGCATACGTACGCTGACTCGACGTCTGCGCGCTGGCGCTGGCGACGATGATCAGTACGCACAGTCCGGCAGCAATGCAGCGCGTCACGGCTTGATCGATCCGAGAGCGCGGCCAGCTACGACTCTTCCCACGCCTTGGCTCTGCCCAGCGCCCGCACCCATCCCTTCGTGATTCTGCTCCGCGCTACTGGCTTCATGGCCGGTTTAAAGTGCTTGTCCGCCTGCCACTGTCTCGCGATGTCCGCCTGATTCTTCCAAAACCCTACTGCCAACCCCGCGAGATACGCGGCGCCGAGCGCCGTAGTCTCGGCGACCTTCGGCCGGACGACGGGAACGTTCAGCAGATCCGCCTGCAATTGCATGAGCAGGTCGTTCGCGCTCGCTCCACCGTCGACGCGAAGTTCTTTCAGCTTGATGCCGGCGTCGGCCTCCATCGCTTTCAGGACATCCATTACCTGGAGCACGATCCCTTCGAGCGCGGCCCGCGCGATGTGTGCTTTGGTCGAACCGCGTGTGAGTCCAACGATCGTTCCGCGCGCGTACTGATCCCAGTGCGGTGCGCCGAGTCCGGCGAATGCGGGGACGAGATAGACGCCACCGGTATCCCTGACGCCTGCGGCGAGCGCCTCGATCTCCGCCGCGGAACGAAAGAACTCGAGGCCATCACGGAGCCATTGCACCACGGCGCCGGCGATGAAGATGCTTCCCTCGAGCGCGTAGTCCGTGCGGCCGCCGATGCGCCAGGCGACAGTGGTCAGAAGGTTGTTCTTGGACGCGATGCGCTTCGTGCCGGTATTCATCAACATGAAGCAGCCCGTCCCGTACGTGTTTTTCGCCATACCCGGCTTGGTACAAGCTTGGCCGAACAGCGCCGCCTGCTGGTCACCGGCGATGCCGGCGATCGGGATCGGGTGGTCGAGCAACGCGGTCACACCGTACACTTCGCTCGAAGAACGCACCTCGGGCAGCATCGATCGCGGAACCCCGAAGAGCTTCAGCAGCTCGTCGTCCCAGTCACCGCGCGAGATGTCGTACAACATTGTGCGCGAGGCGTTGCTCGCGTCGGTCACGTGCACCTTGCCACCGGTGAGATTCCAGATGAGCCAGGAGTCAACCGTGCCAAAGGCGAGCTCGCCCGCCTTCGCTCTGGCACGTGCGCCTCTTACGTTTTGGAGAATCCACTGCACTTTCGTCGCGGAGAAGTAGGCGTCGATCACAAGGCCCGTCTTGCGGCGGATCATACGATCCAGCTTCCGCGCTCTCAGGCGATCGCAAACGCCGGCGGTGCGACGATCCTGCCACACAATGGCGTTGTAGATCGGCTTTCCGGTGATGCGATCCCAGACGAGGGTCGTCTCGCGTTGGTTGGTGATGCCGATGGCGGCCACGTCGGAGGCGCCGACACTCGCCTTCGTAAGAGCCTCCGCCGCAACGCCCGCCTGGCTCGACCATATGTCACGCGGGTCATGCTCGACCCAGCCTGGTTTGGGAAAGATCTGCGGGAATTCCTTCTGTGCGACGGCGACTATCGAGCCAGCGTGGTCGAACAGAATCGCGCGCGAGCTCGTGGTGCCCTGGTCGAGCGAAAGGATGTACTTCATTACTTCCACACCAGCTGATAGACCAGTGCGCCGAGCACGCCGCCAAGAATCGGACCGACGATCGGAATCCACGCATAGCCCCAATCGGAGCTGCCCTTCCCCTCGATGGGGAGCACTGCGTGTGCGATGCGCGGTCCGAGATCGCGCGCGGGATTGATCGCGTAGCCTGTGGGACCACCGAGCGACAGGCCGATTGCCATCACGATCACGCCGACGAGCACTGGTCCGAAGCCTTTAGCCAGATCGGAGCCAGGCACGAAATTGCCCGGCGAGATCACCGCGAGGAGCGCGAGCACGAGGGCAAATCCCCCGATGAACTCCGAGAGAAGATTCGCGCCGGGCTGGCGGATCGCCGGCGTAGTGGAGAATACCGCGAGCTTGCTCACCGGATCCGGCGTTGCCTTCCAA
>DASWBG010000049.1:0-12059 GCA_036390715.1 Gemmatimonadaceae bacterium | reverse complement strand
ACCCAGGATGCGCCGATTTTCACGCACTCTTCGCATTCCCGCTTCTTCGGAAGTTTGACGGTCTTGATCGCGCGGATGTGAGCGCACGGGGCGTTGGCAGGCATAATCAGTCATCCCCCATCAGCGTGGCGCGGTGACGACGATCGAAGTTGCACCCCTCGCATCAACCCATACGTGCGTCGGAGTGCGTGCGATCCGCATGACAACCGTGTCGCATCCGGGACAGCGCATCACCGTACCCATCCCATGCGCGTAGACGACGAGTGCTCCAATGGTCCGCGTCGTCCCACAGCCCGCACACTTTGCGCGAGCGGCTGTCAGATCGGGAACGAATAGCTCGCTCAGAATTCCCGCCGCGGCATTGCCATCGACTGGCTGCATGTCGACGCTCGGTTTTCGGGTAGCGCGTTTCATCATCGGCTCCTTCCGCTCAATAGAATTGTTCTAAATGCTAAATCGATCCACCCGTTGGACCGAACCGTTCCGTCTTGACGAGAGCCGGCGGGTGGCCGAGCTCGACCAGGTTGGCAGCTACCGCTTCGACCAGGGGAGTCGGGCCACAGACATATACGCGCGGCTGTTCGGTCGCCGGCCATGCGACCGCCTCGAGCATGGCGCGGTCAATCCTGCGTTTAAATCCGGTCCATCCAACAGGCTGCTCGCGAGTGAGCGTGTGATTGACCTCGAGGGTTGTGTCCTTCTCTGCCAGGCGGGCAAGTTCGTCCCGATAAATCACGTCGTCCCACCGGCGCGAAGAGTATAGCAGTCGCACCGGAAGTCGGTGTCGGGCGCCCATGTCGGCAGTTCCGAGCGCGATATCGCGGTGGCGCACCATCGCCATCAACGGCACAATCCCCGAGCCACCGCCGATTAGAAGGAGCGGCCCTCCGGTCGCGACATCCCAAACGAAGTATCCGCCTATTGGGCCGCGAAGCTCCAGCTTATCGCCGGAGCGCAGCTCATCGGAGAGATATGGTGAGACTTCACCATCGTCGAGGCGCTCGACGGTGAGTTCAAGGCGGGAATCTTCCGGTGGGGACGCGATAGAGTAGCTACGCTCCGTCTGGTACCCGTCTTCCGCGGTGAGTCGTACGTCCACGTGCTGCCCGGCGCGATGGCCAGGCCACCCCGGAACGTCGAGGGTGAGTGTGCGGGTCTCAGGAGTTTCGTTCACGACATCGATCACCGTGGCGAACCGCCAGACAATCTTTGGTGCCGCGCCAACACTGGTCACTCGTCGCCCGCGTACCGTTGCTCACGCCAGGGATCGCCATAGTTGTGGTAACCCAGCGATTCCCAGAACCCCGGCGTATCGCTCTCCATGAGCCGGAGCTCACGAACCCACTTCGCGCTCTTCCAGAAATAGAGGTGCGGCACCAGCAGCCGAGCGGGGCCGCCGTGCTCCGGCGGGAGCGGGGCACCGTTGTACATGAATGCGACCCATGCCTTCCCGCCCATCACGTCGCCGAGTGGAAGGTTGGTGGTGTAACCGCCATCGCACCTCGCCATTACGTAGGGCGAGGACGCGATGCCTTTCGCTGCCGCTTCCGAGAGAAGTGTGTCAACCGAGATACCTTCCCACACCGTATCGAACTTGGACCACTTGGTGACGCAGTGGATGTCTTTCGTCGTCGTCTGTCGCGGAAGCGCAGTGAATTCGCCCCACGTCCAGTGAGCACTCCGACCGTCAGCACCGCTCAGCGTAAAGTCCCAGGCAGTAAGCGGAGTGCGTGGCGTCGGGCCCGCGGAGAGAACTGGAAAATCCCGGGTCTCATACTGGCCAGGAGGGAGTCTTCCCGCGGTGTCCGCGGACTGTCGTCTTCCTCGAAATCCTCGAGAGATCAATGACAGAGGCTCCTCCTCATTCCTGCAGCGCCTGATGCACGAAGGAAACTGCTATAGATCCCTCGCCTACCGCTGACGCGACGCGTTTGATGTTCCCGGCTCTGACATCCCCAACGGCGAATACTCCGGGCTTGCTCGTTTCCAGAAGATGCGGAGAACGAGCCAACGGCCAGTTCGCGGCAGACAACTCGTCCGGCGAGAGCTCCGACCCCGTCTTGATGAATCCGTGCTCATCGAGGGTGACACAACCGTCGAGCCAGCTAGTGCTCGGAGCGGCACCCGTCATGACGAACACGTGACGAACGTCCTTTCGCTCCGTCGCCCCGTCGCCACGCCGCAAGTGCACGCTCTCGAGGTGATCATCACCTTCGAGCGCGGCGATCTCGGTACGTGTGTGCAACGTGATCCGCGGGTCTTCTTCAATGCGCCGGATCAGATATCGCGACATCGTGTCGGCCAAACCATCGGATCGTACGAGCATGTGGACGTGTCTCGCCGACTGGGCGAGGGACACCGCAGCCTGCCCCGCCGCGTTGCCGCCGCCAACGACGCAAACCTCTTCACCGGCGCACAACTTCGATTCGATGAACGTGGCGCTGTAGTAGACGCCGGCATTCTCGAACTGCGAAATATTCTCCAGCGGAAGCTTCCGGTATTCCGCGCCGGTCGCGATGATGACAGTACGCGCGAGGATTTGCGCACCGTCGTCGGTTTCGATTACGTATTGCCTAGTGTTGCACCTGAGCCGCTTTGCAGCCTTCGTGACCATCAGGTGCGCGCCGAACTTCAGTGTTTGAGAGTAGGCGCGCGCCGTCAGCTCCTGGCCCGAGATCCCGGAGGGAAACCCGAGGTAGTTCTCGATCCTCGAGCTCGATCCGGCCTGCCCTCCTGGAGCACCAGATTCCAGCACCAACACGTCGAGGCCTTCCGATGCTGCGTACACAGCTGCGGCGAGACCCGAAGGTCCCGCGCCGACGATCACAGCGTGGTGCGTCTGCGCCTGGTCTATTGGCTCGTTGAAGCCGAGACAATCAGCGATATCGTGATTGCTCGGATTCCGTAGAACTACCTCGCCACGGCAGATAATTACGGGGATTTCGGTGACGGCGACCCGAAAGCGATCCAGAAGCTCCTGTACGCCGGTGTCACGATCGAGGTCGATGTACTGGTACGGATGGCTGTTACGCGTCAGAAATTCCTGAATGCGAAGCGTTTCCTGCGAGTGTATGGATCCGATCAGCAATACGTCGCCGATGCTGTTCGCGATCAACCTCGCCCGCCGCAGCAGAAACGCGCGCATGAAGATCTCGCTCAAGTCGGCGTCTGTCTGCACGAGCTCCAGCAGCTGCTCGTGATCGACCTCGATGACCTCGCCTGCTTCGCCGGCGCGGATGGAAAAGACTGCTCGCCGACCTGAAAGGAGGTTGAGCTCGCCCGAGATCTGACCGGGCTTATGTACCACGAGGATCGTCTCGATGCCGTCAGACAACCGGACAATGTCCAGGTGTCCGGAAACCACCACAAAAAAGCCCGCGTTTCTGGCGCCCGCTTTCACGAGCACCTCGCCGCGCTCTACCTTGCGCAAGTGGCCGTGTGCGGTAACGCGCGCGATCTGCGCCTCGGTAAGCGTGGGAAATGCCTGATCGCCCGCCGTGGCCGTCGACGCCAGCGCGATCTCGGGATCCGCGACTGCCGACTGGAGTCCCTGTATCATCGTCGCATCAGTAGTCGACGGGCGTTTCGTGGTCAAGGCCTGGCCACGCCGATCCCAACTAACCGTTCAGACGCGCATCTCCGGATCGCGGCTCGTCGATGACATGGTGCTCGCCGGGAATGCGGATTTCACATCATCGTAGGTCACCTGGTCGATCGTGTGCTGACTCGCCCATTGAAGCGCAAAGTCGGCGACTTCCTCCCAGCCGTCCTGACCAACGGTGTGGTGGGTGCGATTTGGAAATTCTCTGTAGTCGGTGACCGCGGTCGAGTTGTTGATGTACTTCCGGACATTCGCCCTGTTGACCGAGGCCGGCACCGTATGATCCTTGCCGCCGGCGATGAACAGGAGCGGCGCCCTCGTGCTGTTGGAATAGTCCACCTTGGACGCAGCGCTCGGGTTGAATGGGGCGAGCGCGGCCTCCCAGAGAATGTGCGCGGCACCCGGAATTGCATAGCGGTCGTAGACCTTCTTCGATGCGACCGGATCCAACTCGTTCGTGAAGGCGTAGTTGAACTGGTCGGGCGTGAGCGCAACGGCCTTATTGAGCGAGAACGGATTGCCAAGGATCGGGAACGAAGAGCGGATTTGTGACAACGGAAGCGTAAGAACTCCCGCGGTCGCCGCCGCATCGATGCCGACTCCAGCGGCGCCAAGCCCGCGGTCGAGCAGAACCTGCACGATGAGTCCGCCGAAAGAATGACCCATCAGAATTGGCGGATTCGGGAGCTTGGTGATGATCCGCACGTAATGGTCGATTACGGTCGAGAGCTTCAAGCCTTTGAGCGGCGTCGGATCACGCCGTAATGCCTCCACCTCTCCTTCGAGCCCCGGCCACGATGGCGCCATGACGGTGTAGCCCGCCTTCTGGTACCGATCGATCCAGTGTTCCCAGCTTCGCGGAGTGAGCCAAAGCCCGTGAATCAGAATTATGGTCGGCTTGTTGGAGCTACGTCCGTTAGTGCTCATGATGTTCTCGCTTGGAGGGATGCCGCGGATTCTATTTCGATGCGCCCATCGCGGATTGCTCGATGAATGGTGCGACGGTGCTAAGAAGAAAGCGAATGTTGATGAGGAAGCCTCTGTAACAATTTTGTCGCAGAGGCTTCCTCAGGTTCAGCGGTGCGCGTTTTCTTCTTCGCCGCGATGTTGCAAAATCAGATTCAGGCGCGTGCCGCGTTGGGGACGGCTCGCTTGATGTCCTGTTGGACCGAAATCATCCTGCTGGCGGCGATGAGGAGAAGCACTCCGCTGAAGACTGCGAATCCCGCAAGCACACCCAAAAGCGTGGCGAGAGTTGCCGCGGGATTCATGAACGCGAACACCCCTCCGGCGATTGCTACGACAGCGAACGCCATTGTCCATCCCCAGGACAGTCCGACGCTACGCTCCTGCCACGCGACGTACGCCGCGATGAGTCCGGTAAACGTAAGCCAGTATGCAGTCCATACGACTGCGAACGTCAGCGAGAGGCCCGGGAAGTAATACAACGCCGCTACGCCGAAGGCGACGCCGACAATTCCAGCTAGTAGCATCACCCACCAGTGCTGCACGATGCCGCGCAGACCGAATGAGCGGACGATGTTGACGATTCCGTCGAACAGTGACCACAGCGCAATTACGAGCGCGAGTGCAACCACGGACGTCATCGGCCGCCAGATTATTGCGATTCCAACGACCAGGGATAGCAGGCCTCGCAGCAGGAGCGCCCACTTAGTTGTGTTATAGGCGCTCTGGATGTCGGAAGCGATCATGACACCTCCTTTTCTGGTGGCCGCCGGGCGGCGTTAACGTATCGACAACTACCAATACGCTGCCCCGATAAAAAATGAAAGTGGTTTTTTATCAGCCACCTCCCGCCAGCCTCGCGCCTGTAAACAGGTGACTCACTTGGCAATGCTTTGTGCGGTTGTCGTAGCTCGTGCGGTCGTGATGAGTGCCACCGCGCAAATCACTATAGCCGCCGCAACGCCGGTACGAAGCGACAGTTTTTCACC
Source organism: Gemmatimonadaceae bacterium (assembly GCA_036390715.1). Classification (GTDB taxonomy): domain Bacteria; phylum Gemmatimonadota; class Gemmatimonadetes; order Gemmatimonadales; family Gemmatimonadaceae; genus UBA4720. The sequence continues at coordinate 6,503 of DASWBG010000049.1, read as the reverse complement.
AGCAATTGCCCATCCTAGCAGGACTGCCACGATCGGGTTTATGTAGGCGTACGTACCGAGCCGGGCCGGCGAGACTTTGTCCAGTAGCCAGATGTATGATGTGAAGCCGAGCAGCGACCCGAACGTGATGAGATAGACCAGGCCGACCGCAGATGCGCTTGAGATGCTATGGATGTCGAAATGCGAAAACTCGCCAGCAAGTGCGCCGACTATCAGCAGCAGCGCGCCGCCCCCGAGCATCTCCATGCCCGTGGTGAGCAGCCCCGACTCCGGTAGCTCCGCATCGCGCGACCAGAAGGAGCCGATCGCCCACGACAAGGAGCCGAGTATGAGCACCACGGCGCCAAGAGGACTCACGATTCCATGACCCCCGATATCGGATGGTCCCACGAGCACGATGATTCCAATGAAGCCGAGGACCAATCCGACCAGGACAGCACCGCTGGGACGCCGACGTGGCGGCCTGACCCATTCGATGATCACGAGCCAGAATGGAAGGATCGAGACGAGGAGCGCGGTGAGTCCTGACGGGACGAACTGTTCCGCCCACACCACCGCTCCATTGCCGCCCAGGAGAAGAAAGCCGCCAGCGATGATTGCGTTGCGCCAGTGTACGCGCATCGGTCTGGGAGCTCCGCGAGATCGCGCCCATAGGTAGAGCATTCCACCCGAAACCAGGAATCGAATTCCGCCCATGATGAATGGCGGAATCGTCTCGACCGCATAACGGATCGCTAGATACGTCGATCCCCAGATCACGTAGATCGAGGCAAACGCAGCGACTATCTGCGCGCGCGAAGCGTGGCTGCGTCTATCGTGCAATGAGGGGGAATGAATGCGGACCGCGTTTATCGTTCAATGTGCTGGAATGAAAGCGGACGCGTCCGTCGTTCAGAGAAGACAGATGGAGACGGGTGAGCAGGTCGGCACAAATCTAATCTCCGCCGCTATCGATGCGTCGAATTAGTCGAGCGATGTGGTGCGCCGATCGCGCTTCTTGGTCGAGTGTCGTTTCTTCGATTCGAGTCGCGCCTCTTTTGCGGCCCTGGTTGGCTTGGTCGCCCTGCGCTTCTTTGGAATGATCAGCGCTTGTCTAACCAGGTCGGCGAGTCGTTCTTCCGCCAGGCCGCGGTTCCTGCTCTGGCTTCGCATGTCGCTCGCGACGACGCGGATACTTCCCTCGGTCGTGAGCCTGGAGGCGAGCTTCTGCGTGAGACGAGAACGTTGTTCCTCGGTCAGTGCGCGCGACCCGACGACATTCCAGAAAATCTCTACGCGCGACGATGTCTTGTTGACGTGCTGCCCGCCGGCGCCGGAAGCGCGCGATACGCGCACGTCGAGCTCGTTGCGAGGAATCGAAAGGGCATCATTGACCTGAAGAAGATTCTCGGCGGCGACAGGAGCGGAATCGCTCATCAGCGCCAGCGGAACAGCTTGAGCGCGGCGAAGAACGACACCACTCCCCACACGAGTATCACGAGCATTTGGGGACTGACCGCGGCGAACGATGCTCCCTCGAGCATGTTGGCGCGCAGAGCATCGTTCACCGCCGTGAGCGGCAGCAGCTTGATGAAAGGCTGCACCATGCGCGGGAAGTTCGCGGACGAGAAGAACACGCCAGAGAAAATCCACATCGGCAGCATGATGAAGTTCATGATGCCCGATACCGCTTCCGTCGTACGCGCACGTGATGCGGTTAGAAGTCCCAAACCGCCAAAGGAGACTGCCGCCAGCACACAGATCAGAAACAGTATCGCGAGCGAGCCGCGAAGCGGAACGCCGAACGCCCAGTGTCCGAATCCGACGAGAGTGACAACTTCAAGAATCAGAAAAACGAGGCGCGAGCACAGATACGAAAAGAGATACTGTGCGCGCGACATCGGCGTCGCCATGAAACGCTTGAGCAGCTTCTTGCTGCGCGCCGTGACGATGGAGAATCCGAGTCCCCAGATGCTGCTCCCCATGAGGTTCATGCCGAGCAGGCCGGGAATGAGGAAGTCGATATAACGCGACCCGGCCTCGGTTACGTAAGTATCAGTCGCGCGAACCGCATCCACTCTGCCCGCTCCGGTCTGGACAGCGCGGTCAACCATCAGCCGCGCATTTACGGCTTCGCTTCGCCCGCGATCGTAGACGTAGTGGACGCTGTCCTTTGCCGATCCGGGAACGACTAGCAGCGCAACCTTTCCGGTGCGAAGAGCGAGCGCCGCGGCACTGTCGTCGTATGTCGAGACGACGAGTGTGGAATCCCTGGTGAGAGATTGGATTACGGCGGCGCTTGCAGGAGTGCCCGTAACGACCCCGACCTGAACCTTGTCCGGCCCGCGCTGCCTGAACGCGATTCCCAATCCCGCCGCGAGAAGAATCGGGAAGACAAATGTCCAGAAAACTGCCTCGGGCTCACGTATGAACTCGCGGAACCGAACGAGGGTGAGCTGCACCATCGAACGTTTCATGAGGGGCCGGCGGCGCAAAGGCTTCAGCTCCGCGCGCGCCATCTCGTCAGTGATCGGAAACGGGATTCGCTCACTCATCGCGCAGAGTCCTCCCCGTAAGCGACACGAATACATCTTCGAGCGTCGCAGATGTCGTTCGAGGCTCCGGCGGAGGAAGACGCGAGACATCCACGGAATCGATGAGCTCGCGCGGTGTTCCCATCGCGATCACGTGGCCGTGATCCACGATTGCCACCCGGTCGCACAGTCGCTCGGCCTCTTCCATGTAGTGAGTGGTGAGGACGATCGTCTTTCCCTCCGCCTGGAATTTTGAGATCAGATCCCAGAGCTGTCGGCGCGCGACTGGATCGAGACCCGTCGTAGGCTCGTCGAGAAACAGGAGCTGCGGATTTCCGACCAGCGCGCACGCGATCGCCAGCCGTTGCTTCTGTCCGCCCGACAACGCGCCGACTCGTGAATCGCGCTTCTCTTCAAGCTCGACCTGGTTGATTACCTCTCCGACATCGCGGGCCTCCCGATAGAAGCTCTGAAAGAGAGTCAGCGTCTCATCCACCGTAAGCTTCTCGGAGAGCTGAGTGTCCTGAAGCTGGATTCCGAGCAGCTCTCGCAGATCGCGCGCGTCCGACTCCCAGCGCCGGCCAAGCACTTCGACGCTGCCCGAGTCGGCCGCGAGAAGACCTTCGCAGATCTCGATCGTAGTCGTCTTGCCAGCGCCATTGGGGCCGAGGAGGCCGAAGCACTCCCCTGTCTGGACCTGGAGGTCGAGACCATCGACGGCGACGACGTCATCGTAGGCCTTCCGGAGTCCCTGGACTCGGAGGGCGGGCGCAGAATTATCGAAGAGTGTCACCATGAGACGACAAGAAGTGTCACGACGAGAGGGCAATAACCTGTTTAATGCGACTTGAAACTTGGTCTAACCTGTTACCGTAACATGGTATAGCGTTGGCTATAGACCTGGGCACCGTCCCTGCCAACTCTGGGTTCCAAACCCGAAGGAGAAACTATGCAGTCCAAAGCCGTGTTGGTACTGAGCACTGCTTTCGTTTTCGCGTCGGCCTCAATGGTCGATGCACAGATATCCAACGTCACGATGCTGCCTTCGCGATTCTCGTTCGGGGGCGATTTCGCAATCTCGCAGCCAAAGGGCGAGTTCGCGAACAACGTTCCGAACGGCTACGGATTCGACCTGACTGGAATGTTCAAGGTTGACCCGAAAGGCTACTTCAACATCCGCGCGGATGTAGGTGGCGTTCAGTACGGACGCGAAACACAGCGGGTCAATTTTCCGAATACCGGACGCGTTTCGCTGGATGTGGAAACTGATAACCGTATCGGCTTCGGCGCCATCGGTACGCAGCTACAGATTCCCGATGGCTGGTTCCGCCCCTACGCCAACGCCGCGATAGCGGCAACGTATTTCTGGACCGAGTCGTCGCTCTCGGGAACGGACAACACCGGAACGGCTTTCACAACGACGAACTTCGACGACTGGTCTCATGCGTGGGTGTTTGGCGGTGGCGTGATGATTCCGTTCGGGAAATCGATTGGCGCCCTCAATCTTGGAGCGCGGTATCACTATGGTGCCCACGCCAGGTATCTGAGAGAGGGGGATATCACCGACAACCCCGACGGTTCCATCAACATAAACCCGCGCAGCAGCAAGACTGATCTCGTCCTCTGGCAGCTGGGCGTTTCCTTCACCATTCCTCGTCCGACGAGACAATAGAGAATGCTAGCCCTCCTCGCCGCCGTCGTTTTCGCGCAGTCCCACGTTGCCGTTCAGGTCGGCAAGGAGAAGCAGGATAGCGTAGCGCGCGCGAAGAGCGATTCGATCGCGGTCCGGAGAGACCAGGTGCGCGATTCGCTCCGTGCGCGGGCGCGAGTCAGGGACTCGGTCAGAAAAGAAATCCGCCTTGCCAAGCAACTACCCGTCACGCCGGCGGTTCTAGCAAGCGCGTTCAAGGATTCCCGCGCCAGAGAGCTTCTGCTTCGCGCGCGCGAAGCACGACTCGTCCAGGACTCGAGCCTCACCGGCTACGATGCGAATGCCTACGAGCGCATGTCGGTGGGAATCGGATTCAAGCGCATCGGACGTGACCGCTTACTGATGCGGAGCGAGCGAGCGTCGCACGTCGTGTGGCAGCGCGGCAACGGCGCGATCATCGATGTCAAAGGCCTGCGCAGCGCCTTCCCGATGCTCGAGGGAGTGGGGACGGAAGACGTCGACCTCGGCTCCGACACCGACATACCGTACGCTCCGGGGCGTGAAACGCTCTGGATCGCGGGAGATCTTGCCAAGGCGAACGTCAACGAAAACGAGATAATTCATCCGCTCGCCAAGGGCGCTGAGGCGTACTACACCTACCAGTCGGGAGATTCAGTCAGCTTCCAGCTTCCCGGTGGGCAACGCATCGAGCTGCGCGAGCTCCGAATTCGCCCCCGTCAGCCCAAGTGGAACGTCGCGGTCGGTTCCCTCTGGTTCGATGCAGCGACGGGCCACCTCGTGCGCGCCGTTTATCGGATGGCGCAGGAAATGGACATCATGGCCGTCGCCAAGGAAGCGAACGAGGAGGAACACGATCCCGATGACGACATTCCCCGTTGGGTGAAGCCGATGATTACCCCGATGAAGGCAAATGTCAGCGCCATCACGGTCGAGTACGGCCTTCACGAAGGACGCTTTTGGCTTCCGAGATCGCAAACCATCGAAGGCAATGCGCAGGTGAGCTTCATGCGTGTTCCATTCAAGCTCGAGCAGCGCTACACCTACTCGAGCGTGAACGGACCTGAGCCGGTGCCCGACGTAGCAATCGCGGTGATGGACACCGCGAGCGATTCCTTATCGCGCGCCGGTCGGAGAGAACGCCGGCGCGACGCGTGCAAGGTAGGAACCGAGCGAGTCCGGAGACAGGTCAGATCAGACGAAAACCTGCGGATTCTGATCAGGACGCCTTGCGACACCGTCGCGCTGACGCATTCGAGCGAGCTCCCGAAATCCATTTACGATGAAGGCGAAGCGGTGTTCGGAACGGCCGAACGCGATGCGCTCGTGTCCGAGGCGCTTACGCTCGGGGCACAACCCGAGTTTGCTCCGCAGCGGCCTACTGTTTCATGGGGACTGCCTTTCACGCGATTCAATCGCATCGAAGGACTCTCTAGCGCGTTCGCGGTCGAACAGGTGCTCGGCGGCGGGTACTCGACGCACGCGCTTCTGAGGCTTGGAGTCGCCGACCTGTCGCCCAATGGAGAGCTGTCGGTCGATCGCACCGATGGCCGCCGAAAGGTCGGAGTTGGCGCCTATCGCCGACTGGTCGCGTCTAATGACTGGGGCGATCCCCTCGGCTTCAGCAGCTCACTGTCGGCGCTCTTTTTCGGACGCGACGACGGATTCTACTATCGCACGTGGGGTGCGGAGCTCAAGGGTGAGAAGGATTACGGGCTGATCAATACATGGCGCCTGTTCGCAGAACAGCAGTTCGACGCAACGGTTCACACGGAATTCTCGATCGCGCATCCCGGCGGAGTGAGGGGAGATCTCACGAACATCAATGCAGTGAATGGAAAGATTGTCGGACTCGCGGTGGGTCATCACTCGTCCTACGGACTAGATCCGCACGGATTTCGCGCTCTGACGGACATCAAGGTCGAAGGTGCGACGGGCACCTTCGACTATTCGCGCGGCTCTCTGCAGACCACCCTCTCGCACGGCCTCGGCAGCGCGCTCGATGGCGCGCTTACACTCGGGGCCGGTACGTCAGGCGGTAACCTCCCAATACAAAAGCAATTCTTCCTTGGTGGAGTTCAGACGGTGCGCGGTCAAAAGGCCGGTGCAGCGATTGGGGATTCTTTCTGGATGAGCAGCCTGGAGCTCGGCACCCGCTCGACGGGATTCCGCAAGATCGTGTTCGGGGATCTCGGCTGGGCTGGGGACCGCACGAATTTCTCGCACCCTGGCCGTCCGCTTAGCGGAGCAGGGGTTGGCGCGTCGTTCATGGACGGGCTCATTCGCGTCGATCTCGCCAAAGGGATTTATCCGGAGAAATC
>DASWBG010000048.1:0-3746 GCA_036390715.1 Gemmatimonadaceae bacterium | reverse complement strand
GTCAGAAGAGACACGATTCCGTATCGACCGGGAGCCGCGCGATGAACGTGGGCGGAGCGATTCGTGCGATAATCAGCTTCCTCATCTTCGTCGTTCTTCACTACACGCTTCGCCCCCTCCTCGGATGGCGCGCCCCGATGGACTTTCTGGTTCTGGCGCTGCTTCTCGCGGCAGTGCGAGTCCGCCCATCGACGGCAGCAGTGATCGGATTCGTGCTGGGCCTGATCTCTGATTCTCTGGCGCCAGATGCTCTCGGCGCCGGCGCGCTTGCGATGACGGTCGTCGGCTTCGGCGCCTCGTACCTAAAGGCCGTCTTCTTCGCCGACAATCTGGTGCTCAACGCCTTCTTCTTTTTCCTCGGGAAGTGGGTGTTCGACATTCTCTATTTCATAGGTGAGCAGCGATTGCACGGATTCGAGTTGTTGCAGCAGCTCCTTCTCTGGTCGCCGCTCTCGGCGGCGGTTACTGCGGCCGTGGGCGTCCTGTTACTGTTCATCATGCGTCCGCTACTCGAGCCCACTCCCACATGAGCTTTCACCCGAACGACGTGGCCCGCCGAGCGAGAATGAGCTCGATGGCACTCTCGGTCGGATTCGTATTGCTCGTCGGGGCGTTTTTTAGAACGCAGGTCATCCAGAACAAGCAGTACGTGATGCAGTCGGAGGAGAACCGCCTGCGTCCGATTCCGCTGCCCGCGCCTCGTGGAATCATCTACGACCGGCACGGAGCGGTGATTGCGGAGAATCTTCCCGCCTACTCCGTATCGATCACGGCGCCCAGCGTTGACAGCCTCCGCAGCGCCCTGGCCCAATTGGCGCCGACGCTGCAGCTCGGTCAGAACGACATCAACAACGCCATCCGCCGCTATCGCCGGGCGCCGACGAGACCTACGGTCATTCTCGCGGACGCGTCCATCGACATCGTGTCCGTTCTCGAGGAGCACCGTCTCGATTTCCCGCGACTGATCATCCAGTCCGTTCCGAAGAGATACTATCCCGACGGACCAATGGTGGCATCGTTCGTTGGCTACACCGGCGAGATCACCGAATCCGATCTCAACGATCCGAAGTATGCGGCCTACAAGCCCGGACAGGAGATTGGCAAAGCCGGCCTCGAGAAACAGTACGAGGCGATTCTGCACGGCAAAGAAGGCGTCCGCTTCGACGAAGTTGATGCGAGGGGCAGGCCAGTGCGCGGAGAAGGGCCGCGACCCGATCTGAATCCTGTGGGCGCGCCTCCGCTCTACACAAACATCGATCTCGATCTACAGAAGTTCATGGTTGGCATCTTTGCCGATTCGCTACAGGGCGGGGCGATCGCCATCGATCCGAACACCGGTGAGGTCCTCGGTCTCTACAGCGCTCCTAGCTGGGACCCGAACAAGTTCACTGGCGGAATACCGGTCGAGTATTACAAGCAGCTGCTGGATGACAAGCGGCGTCCGCTCGTCAACAAGGTCATTCAGGGTACGTATCCGCCCGGCTCTACGTTCAAGCTCGCTACGTCGATCATAGGACTGCAGGAGGGACTGGTCGGCGTGAAAGAACACATGCCGGTTCCATGCAGCGGCGGTTACCAGTTCGGCAATCGCTATTTCCGCTGCTGGGAGAAAAAGGGCCACGGCTCGCTCGATCTCGAGGGCGCGATCAAGCATTCGTGCGATACGTACTTCTACCAACTCGGTCTGAAGATCGGACTCGCGAGATTTATCGCCGGCGGGATCAAGCTCACAATGCGGGACAAATCGGGCATCGATCTGCCGGAAGAAACCCAGGCTCGCTGGCCCTATGCGATCGACTATTACAACAAGAAGTATGGTCCACGTGGATGGAGTAATGCGGAGACGCTGAACCTTGCGATCGGGCAGGGCGCAAACTCGCAGACAGTGGTGAACATGGCAAAGCTCTATAGCGCGTTCGCCACAAAGGGTCAGGCACCGAGACCCGAGATCGCTCATCTGGTGCCGCAGCGGAAGCAGGTATTCCAGCTGAGCGAGATACAGGACTCGGTGGTGCTCGAAGGTCTCAAAGCGGTTCTCACGGCGGGCGGCACGGCCGGAGCTTCCGCGATTCAGGGCCTCAGTCTCGCCGGCAAGACCGGCACCGCACAGAACACTGGCGGAGCCGATCACGGCTGGTTTGTCGGATTCGCTCCTGCTGACCATCCGAAAATCGTCGTCGCGGTATTGCTGGAATTCGGTCTGCACGGATCACGCGCAGCGCACATTGCGTCCGCTATCATCGGCCACTATCTGAAAGTTGGACCGATAACAGCAACCATGGACGAAGGATGATGAGCCGCCCGATCGTCTCGGACGTTCGGCTCCTCGCCGCGGCTGTCATTCTCTCTGTGTTCGGCGTGGCGATGGTCTATTCGGCGGGACAGACCGATACACCAACCGCGGTCGCCAGTCTCTACAAGTCGCAGATCGTCTGGCTGTTGATCGGGATGGGCTTCGCTTACGCGGTCGGCCATTCTTCGGTCCGATTCATCGAGTGGATGACGACGCCGCTGTATCTGTTTTCGATTTTTCTGCTGGGGCTCACGCTCGTGATCGGGAAAGGCGCCGGCACCGCGGCGAGCACGAAGAGCTGGCTCGCGATCGGTAGCCATCGCATCGGTCAGCCCTCCGAGATCGCGAAGGTGACCGTCGTTCTCATGCTCGCGAAGGTGCTGGCCAATCAGCGGGAAACGCCGAAGTCGCTGCTCGATCTCTGGAAGCCCGCGCTTGTCGTCGGCATCCCGTGGGCGATCATCATGCTTCAACCCGACCTCGGCACCGGCATCGTTTTCATCGGAATCTTCTTCGCGATGCTGTACTGGGCTGGTGTGGCGTGGCCGCTTCTGATTCTGATCGCCAGCCCGGCGATCAGTCTCATTCTCTCTTTCAGCGTCGGCTTGTGGGGCGCGTGGTTCTTCATCCTGCTCGCGCTCGTTCTCTGGTACCGCCCGTACCTGATCGAAGGAATCGTTCTGATGGTGCTGAACGTCGCCACCGGCGTCATCGCGCCGATGATGTGGGAAAAGCTCGCGCCGTACCAGCAGAATCGTCTGAAGGTTTTCATCGATCCCTCCGCCGATCCGCGCGCGTCTGGTTATCACGTCATTCAGTCGAAGGTCGCGATCGGATCCGGTGGATTTTTCGGTAAGGGATTCACGCTTGGAACGCAAAAGCGCCTCGCGTTCCTGCCGGAGCAGCACACGGATTTCATCTTCTCGGTCGTTGGGGAGGAACTCGGCTTTCTCGGTGTGACGATCGCGCTGGCGCTCTTCCTCTGGCTCTTCCTGCGCATCACCCAGATCGCCGAGCGCGCCAACGATTCCTACAGCAGTCTGGTCGCGTTCGGACTGATGTCCAGTTGGTTCGTTCACGTGCTGGTGAACGTCGGCATGACCCTTAACCTGATGCCGATCACAGGCATCCCTCTCCCGTTCTTCAGCTACGGTGGCTCGTTCCTTCTTGCCAGCTGGCTGGCTGTGGGCATCCTGATGCGCATCTCCGGAGAAGGCCGCGGGAGCGCTCTATCGCTCCGCCGCTACTAATCCACTAGGCATTGTGGTGCGCGCGGTCATCTAGTTCTTCGCGCGCAGTCATCTAGTTCTTCGCGCGCGGTCGGCACTGGGTGTCCTCGCCCGACTGACCGGCGACGATCCACGAAGTGCAAACGGAAACGAAAGCGCCTGACCATGGCAGCTCGAAGCCCCCCAATTGTGCGGAAGAGCCGAGACCGTATCGCCTTGCCCGG
>DASWBG010000047.1:0-3253 GCA_036390715.1 Gemmatimonadaceae bacterium | reverse complement strand
GACCGGCAGTGTGTAATGAGCTTCGTCGCTCAGCACGATCAACGGCCACATGAAGTCGTTCCACGTCGCCAGGAAAGTCCAGATCGCGAGCGTCGCCAGAATCGGCAGAATTCCGGGCACGACGACTGACCAGTAAATGCGCAGCTCGGAGGCTCCATCAATTCGCGCGGCGTCGAGCATGTCGTCCGGAATCGAGAGCGCGTACTGTCGGATGAGAAAAATCCCGAAAATGCTGGCCATCCCGGGTATGATCACACCCCAGTAGGTATTGATGAGATGGAGATTTTTCATCAATAAAAAGAGGGGTAACATCGCGACTTGCACCGGCAGCACGAGCCCTAGTGACAGAATTCGAAATGTGCGATCGCGTCCGCGAAACCGCAGCTTGGCAAACGCATACCCCGCCAGTGAGTTGATCACGAGAGAGACACCTGTCACGACCACCGCGATCAGCGCGCTGTTGAACAGGTACCGCCCAAGATTGAGCCGAGTGAACAGGTCGCGATAATGATCGAACGTGATCCTGCTCGGCATCAGGTGCGGCGGGTACGTACTCGCCTCTCCGGTAGGCATGAACGACGCGGAGAGCATCCAAAGCATCGGCATGAGCGCGATCAAAGCGCCAATTATAAGCAGCGCATACAAAATGATTTGCGTCCCTCGGCGCCGTGCGCGCGCGGAATCAGCTCGCCCGTAGCCCCCAGCCGACCCGCCGACAGCCCCCAGCCGGTAGTCATCGGTTGCCGTTCTCCCGTCCCGCGCAACGAACCTGGGATTAGTCCGCGACATCTAGGCGTGTTCCTTCTGCAGTCTGAACTGGATCAGCGTCGCGATCAGAATCACGATGAACAGCACGAACGCGATGGATGCCGCGTAGCCCATCCGCCACCACCTGAACCCTTCCTCATACATCATCAGCACGACGCTGGTCGTGGCGCGTAGCGGGCCGCCCTGCGTCATCACGTACGGCTCCGAGAAGAGCTGGAAGTAGCCGATCATGGTGATGACGCTGACGAAGAGCAGAGTCGGCCCGAGCAGTGGCAGTGTCACAGCGAAGAAGCGGCGAACCGGGCCGGCCCCGTCTATCTCGGCCGCATCGTAGAGATCCTGCGGAATCGCCTGAAGGCCGGCGATGAAGATCAGCATGTTGTAGCCGAAGTTTTTCCAAACGGACATCAGGATGATGGCCGGCATCGCCCAGTGCGGATTCCCGAGCCAGTCGATGGGGGCGATGCCGAGGTGCGCGAGGCCATAGTTGAGCACGCCGTAGCGCGTGTGGTACAGGTAGCGCCACACGATGGAGACGGCAACGAGCGTCGTCACGAAGGGCGTAAAGTAGATCGTGCGGAAGAAGCTCTTGAAGCGGACGAGCCTGGCGTTGAGGAGGAGGGCCGCCCCGAGAGAGACGGCGATCGTGAGCGGCCCACCGACGAGCGCGAAGTAGAAGGTATTCCTGAGCGCCTGCCAGAACTCGGGACTGTGAAACAGCTTCGTGTAGTTCGCCATCCCGACGAAGCGCGTCGTAGGCGGATTCGCGATCGCGTAGATGTCGAAATCGGTAACGCTCAACACCAGCGACGCGAGCACTGGCAGGAAAAAGAACACGAAGATCAGGGCAAGCGCGGGGGCTAGGAAGAACCACGCCGCTCTCCCAACATCTGAGGGTGCGCGCGTCGCGCTCATTTGGCTTTTGCCTGCGCCAACAGGTATCGCCGTTTCTCGAGCATCGCGTTCACGTCCTGGCCGAGCGACGCCAACGTCTGATCTTCGGTCTTGGCCTTCCGAATCGCCTGCTCTCCGTGCTCGTAGATCGTAGTCGCGATCTCCTCCCACTCAGGCACTTGCGGCAAAGGCTCTACTCGCTCGAGCTGATCGCGGAACGCCTTCGTGTACTTATTGTTCGCGAACGTCGTATCCTGCCACGCCGCCTTCCTCGGCGGCAGATCCCCGGTGAGTACGTAAAACTGTAGCTGTATCGCCGGACGAGACATGTACTCCATCAGGAGCCACGCCTCCTTCTTGTGCTGCGACGCTGCGAACAGAGAAAGACTCGATCCGAGCGCCAGCGAGACCCCGGGCCCGTTGATGCCTGGCATCGCCGCCGTCATCCACTTCTTTTGCGTAGCCGAATCGAGGCGGTTCTTGAACTCCCCGATGTACCACGGGCCCGAGATGTACATCGCGATGTTCCCGCGCTCGAACTCCTGAAAGAGATTGGAGACCTGCGAGCTCGAGACGGGTGAGGCGAATTCTTGGCGGTAAAGGCCGAGATAGAAGTCGAATCCCTTTCTGAACGCGGGCTGCTCGAACGCACCGTAACGACCATCGTCGCGCAGAATGGGCGAGCCAGCCTCCAGCGCAAACATCACCGGCTGGGGCCACTCGTTGGTGGGCATCAGAATCGGAAACTGTCGAGGCGACATTTGCGACTTGATCTTCTTCATCGCCGTAGTCCAATCCGCCCACCTTTTCGGGAATTCTTTGTAGCCCGCCTTGGCGAGGATGTCGGAGCGATAGAAGATGAGCCGGGTGTCGACGTACCACGGGATGCCGTAGGTCTTGCCGTTGACGACGTTGGTCTTCCAGATCCCTGAGAAAAAATCGTCACGCCTGATTTCCTTCGAGGCGGTTGCGAAGCTGTCGAGCGGCGCGAGCGAGTTGAGCGCGACGAACTCCGGCACCCAGGTATTGCCGAGCATGGCGATGTCGGGCGTCGCGTCGCCGACGTAGGCCGTTAGCAGTTTCTCGTGTGCCGCGGTCCAGGGGATTTGCTGGACTTCGACGTGGATGTCGGGATGTTCCTTCTCGAATCCGGGGATGAGCTGCGAGAGAACTTCGCCCTCGCGCCCCATCGCCCAGATTCGAAGCGTCGTCTTGTTGCCGGCCGAGGCGCTCGAACAGGAGGCCAGCGCGAACGCGAGTAGAAAACCCGAAGCGAGCCGGATCGAACTTCTCACTGGACGGGAGCCATCAAATCTCATTATGGTGAAGGTATCTCTAATACGGGGTTCGCATGCATCTACGTTGTCAGAAAGCTTTCCTTCTTGTTGCGGTGTTGACAACGGCTTGTCACGAAACGACCTCGCCGCCAACGCAGCCAGGTTTCTACACACTCGAGAGCTTTAACAATCAGCCATTACCTACATTTACATACGCCAGCGGCGGCGACACGATAACGCTCTTCTCGGCCATTCTCGTTCTGGACGGGGCGGCAAATGCCATGATTGCCACCCACTCGCGGCAAGTGGATCCG
>DASWBG010000046.1:0-1896 GCA_036390715.1 Gemmatimonadaceae bacterium | reverse complement strand
TCGGTTCTTCCGGTGTGGCTGCTGCTCGCGCCGCGTGACTATCTCTCCGCATTCGTAAAGATCGGCGTCGTGCTGGCGCTGGCGCTCGGAATCGTGATCGTGCTTCCTCCGTTGCAGATGCCCGCGCTGACGCAGTTCACTGATGGCACGGGGCCGGTGTTCGCCGGGAAGGTTTTCCCTTTCGCCTTTATCACCATCGCGTGCGGTGCAATCAGCGGCTTTCATTCGCTCATTGCCTCGGGAACGACGCCCAAGCTGCTGGCGGACGAGGCCGATGCGCGGATGGTCGGCTACGGCGGGATGCTCACCGAGTCGCTGGTGGCGGTCATGGCGCTGATCGCCGCCTGCGTGTTGACGCCCGGCGTCTACTTCGCGATCAACGCTCCGGCAAGCGCGATCGGCACTACCGCTGCGAGCGCGGCTGCGGCGGTGCAGCACTGGGGATTCGCGCTTGATCCGGCACAGATGCAGGTGCTGGCTCAGGAGGTAGGAGAGAACTCGCTACTGTCGCGAACCGGTGGTGCGCCGAGTCTGGCGGTGGGGATGGCGCACATCTTCTCGCGGGTGCTCGGCGGCTCGACCGCGATGGCGCTCTGGTACCACTTTGCGATCATGTTCGAGGCGCTTTTCATCTTGACGACGGTTGACGCCGGAACGCGCGTTGGCCGATTCATGCTCCAGGACTTGCTGAAGCACGTGTGGGCTCCGATCGGTCGCGTGTCCTGGTATCCGGCTGTCGTGATGGCGAGCGGGATCGTGGTCGCGATGTGGGGCTACTTCCTCTACCAGGGCGTGATGGATCCACTCGGCGGCATCAACTCTCTCTGGCCGCTGTTCGGAATCTCCAATCAGCTTCTCGCCGCGGTCGCGTTGTGTGTCGGTACGACGGTCATCATCAAAATGGGGAAGGCGCGCTACGCCTGGGTGACGATTCTTCCTCTCGCGTGGCTCGCGACCGTCACTATGACGGCCGGCGTCGAGAAGATATTCTCCTCCGACCCCAAGCTGGGCTTCCTTTCCCACGCCCGCATGGTGGGGGACCGGCTCGCGACCGGTGCGTTGCCGAGCGGCGTCCAGACGCTGACTGATGCAAAGCGTCTAATTCTCAATGACCACATTGATGCCGCGGTGGCAGCGTTCTTCCTCATCTCGGTAGTGGTGATCCTCGTTGCTTCTATGCACGAGTGGTTCACCGTGCTTACGGGTCGAAAGGCGGCGATGACAAGCGAGGTTCCCTTCGAGGCGGCGAATCGGGCCGCGTAAGAAGCCCCTTCGACGCATCGGTGTCGAACTTACAATACGAACATCGCGAGAGCCGCTCCGAACATCACCAATGTCGTCAACGCAACGACGAATCGCCCGAGTGGCGAACTCGGCTGGCCTTGCATTAGCGCTTGGTCCGATGCGGTTACAAGAATTCCGAGGAGTAGGAAGGGAGCAAGAAGGCCATTGAGTATCGCCGTTAAATAGAGTGCCTTTACCGGATTGACATTGGCGAAATTCAGACCGACGCCAATCAGCATTGCGATGATGACAACTCTGTAAAAGGCATGCGCTCGGCCGAAGCGCTCGTCGATCCCCTCGTGCCAGCCAAACGTCTCGGCGAATGCATAAGCGGCAGAGCCGGCGAGCGTCGGAATCGCGAGGGTGCCTAGACCAAGCAGGCCCACTGTATAGAGAAGCGTTGCGAAGTTGCCGGCAAGCGGACGCAACGCGGACGCCACCTCGCGACTCGTCTGGGGATTTGTAATCCCGGCTTTGTGGAGCGTGAGCGCAGTCGTCAGGATGATGAAGAACATCGCGACATTGGAGAAGAAGGTTCCAAGGCCTACGTCCCACTTTCGGGTCTTGATCTCTTCGGGAGTCGCACCTCTGCGGGCACGAATCGAATGGCGT
>DASWBG010000045.1:0-3911 GCA_036390715.1 Gemmatimonadaceae bacterium | reverse complement strand
TCTCCCGGGCGTATGACGCTTTGCATTAATCGCATCGCGCCGCGCGTGGTCGGATGCTCACCGGTGCCGAACGCCATCACCGGGTCGATGATCACTGTCATGTCGGGATCCAGCCCGCCAGCGAGCCACGGTGGTGCGATGACCAGGCCGCCGACCTGGTGCAACGAGACCGAAGCGCGCCAAAGAGAGTAGTCGACCTCGGGCGCGTCCGCGATCGCGATGTCGGCGCGTGGATCGGCGGCGATTACGGCGTTGCGAATTTCATGAATGCGCGCATCGGCGGGAAAGTGCGTAACGACCGTTGCGCCGTCTTCCTGGACTCCCTGCGATCCCGACTCGAAGAGCGCCGCGATCACTCCGTCCCGGTTCGACTCCGGAGTGATTCGCAGCGCGATCCAGCTCACGCGCCCAGTGATTCCCTGATTTTCGACCAGAGTCCCTTGGGGCGCGCGGGAGGCACGTTCTGCACTTCGCTCAGGCGGCGAATTAGCGCCGCCTCTTCGTCGGAGAGGGTTTCCGGCGTCCAGAGCTGCAGTCTCACGTGAAGGTCGCCGGTCGAGCTCGAGTTGATCCTCGGAAGACCCCGGCCACGAATGTTGAACACCTGCCCACTTTGGGTGCCGGGTGGCACCTGCAGAGTCACGCTTCCGGTTACCATCGGTGCATCGACGTTCGCGCCGAGTGCGAGCTGCGCGTAGGTGACGAGGACCTCAGTGTAGAGATCTTCGCCATCCCGCTCGAAGCGGGGATCTTCCTCGACCTCGAAGACGACGAGGATGTCGCCCCTCGGGCCACCACGCGGTCCAACGTTGCCGACGCCACGCATTGTCATGTACTGGCCAGTCGCGACGCCGGCCGGAATGCGCACGAGGACCTGCTTTTCTCCTCGGACCCGGCCTTCGCCTCTGCATTTCTTGCACGGCGACGCGATCACCGTTCCCTCGCCGGAGCAGCTCGGACACGGCGCGACGCTAACTACCTGACCAAAGAACGAGCGTTGCGCTCGACGGACTTCCCCGGATCCCCGACAGGTGCTGCAGGTGACCGGTGACGAGCCGGGCTCAGCGCCTCTCCCATCGCAGCGGTCACACGGCTCGAGCAGACGCACCGTGACTGTCTTGTCGGCGCCGGTTGCAACTTCGACCAACGTCATCGGCATCTGGAGCTTGATGTCCGTTCCCGTCCGCGGGCCGGATCCACGTCCACCGCTTCCGCCGAACAGGTCGCCGAATCCACCGAGCCCGCCGAGGTCGCGCATGAAGATGTTCAGCGCTTCGGAGAGATCCACGTGGTGGAAACCGGCGGCGCCGCCACGCAATCCGGCCTCGCCGTAGCGATCGTAGAGCACGCGCTTGTCGGGATCGCGCAGAACGTCGTACGCCTCGGTGATGGTCTTGAACTTCTCTTCGGCTTCCTTCGAGCCGTTGTTGCGATCGGGATGGTACGTCATTGCCAGCTTGCGATACGCAACCTTTATATCTGCATCGCTGGCGCCGCGCGCGACGCCAAGCGTGTGGTAATAATCAGCCATGTGTTCTTGAATTCTCCTTAAGCAAATCCGTCAGCAGCTCGGACGTGTGCGTCACGAGCGAGATGACCTTGTCGTACGGCATCCTCGTCGGACCGATCACGCCGATCACTCCGCTCAGCGGCCCCGCGTGGTACGACGCGGTCACCACTGTGAAGCTTGCCAGCTTCGGATCGTTGTGCTCGTTACCGATCGTGATCGAGACTCCTCCCATTTCGCTACGACGACGAAGCAGTTCGCCAAGTTTCTCCCGCGTCTCCGTCAGCGCCACCAGCTTCCGCATGTTGTCGATGCTGGCGAACTCCGGCTGGCCGGCAAGAACTGATGCCTGCCCGAGTAAAACGGTGTCATCATCGGAGTCGAGGGCGTTATCGAAAAGCTGGTCGCCCTCTTCGATGAAGACGTTGAGGAGGTCCGTTGCATCGCGCGTCGGTCCGACGTCGCGCAACCTGTCGCCCAGCGACGAGCGGATCTGCCGAAGCGTGAGTCCGGCCAGCCTGTCGTTGAGAACGCGAGTGACCTCGGCGATCGCTGCGTCGGCGATTTCTCCCCGTACGTCGACGAAGATCGTCCGCATCGGGCCGGCCGAGAGCGTTAGCGCGACGAGCAATCGTTCGGACGAGAGACGAATCAGCTCTACGTGCTCGAGCATCGCATTGTCGAGGCGAGGACCAAGCGCGATTCCAAGCTCCTGTGTGATCACACCGAGGCTCTGGGCAGCACGTCGGAGAATGGCTTCGACAGCGGAGCCGCCGGTCGTGATCTGAGCTGTGAGTCGCCTGCGCTCTGTAGCGCCTGGGGGTCGGACCGGAATCAACGAGTCGACGTAAACGCGATAGGCGACGTCGGTCGGCACGCGACCAGCTGATGCGTGTGGATGGTACAGGTATCCCTTCTCTTCCAGGTCGCTCATCGTGTTTCGGATGGTCGCCGGCGAGACGTTCAGTCCGAACTTGTGGGCAAGGCTTCTCGAGCCGGCTGGCTGAGCCGTTTCGACGTACGTTTGGATTACGGCTTCCAAAACTCGCCGCTCGCGCTCGTTCAAGCCCGGTACTGGCATAGACTCAAATATAGCAATGACTTGGGTTTGGGCCTACGGTCGCGCTAAGAGGGCGCCCACTTGGCGTCGCCAGGTCGGTCGCCAGACTGTCGAGGCGTAGCCACCCCGTTGGGGTCAGTCGAACCCGGGGGTTCTGAAGCGGATCGTCGATCACGGCCCATCCGGCGGCTCGCCAACCCTGAGCGCGACCCATCTCGTCCTCTGTGATCTCGAGGCCGCGCCGCGTGCGCAGTCCTAGATAGATCCTTTCGATCGCACGGTTTTCCTCAGTCAGGGTTTCTTCGCCGGCTATCACTGTTTCGCCCTTTTCGAGACGCCGAATCCATTCCGAGTATGCCGCAACGTTCCACCGTCGAATGGCGCCATCGAACGAATGCGCCGATGGACCGACTCCGACGTAGGGCGCGGCCGACCAATAGGCAGAATTGTGGCTCGACGTCATTCCCGGGAGCGCGAAGTTGGAGACCTCGTAGTGATCGTACCTGGCCGCGGTCATCATCGCGTGAGCACTGAGAAACTCTTCCTCGTAGCTCTCCTCACTCCCCTGGACCGTGGCACCCCGGTCAGCCCACCTCGCAATCGGAGTATGCGCCTCGAGCGTAAGGCCGTAGAGCGACAGGTGCGCCGGCTTGAGATCGAGTGCGCGAACGAGATCGCTTTCCCAAGACCGCCCCAAGTGCGCGGGCAGCGCGAAAATCAGATCGAGGGAAATGTTGTCGATGCCGCCCCGACGCAGGGTTTGAACTGCGCGGCCGATCTGCGAAGCGTCGTGGGTCCGGTGCATCCATTTGAGGGCGGCGTCATCGAAGCTCTGAGATCCGAGCGAGACGCGGTTCACGCCAGCGGCGACCCAATGCGCTACGGCCATGTCGTTGACGTCGTCCGGATTCGCCTCGATCGTAATCTCGGGAGCGGCAGAGATACTTACGCGCTCCCGCACTGTCGCGAGGACGTCGGCTATGCCTATGCCTCCGAGGCGCGAAGGAGTTCCGCCGCCCAGGTACACGGTGTCGAGGGTAGCTCCTTCGAGGTCGGGGCTTAAACTGTCCAACTCCGTTCGTAGCCCTTTGACGTACTCATCGACCGGTGTCGTCGACCGTACGGCAATGGAGAAATCGCAGTACGAGCAGCGTCGAGCGCAGAAGGGGACGTGGATGTAGAGATGGCGCGGGGGCATCCTATGAATATAGACGCCGTCAAAGCCAAACTAAGTTATGACTACCGGCCGGTGGCCGTCGGCTTGCAAGTTTTTGGCTGCGGGCAGCGGCGTCCCGAGACCTCGCCCCGTCAAGGCCGTGGCTTCAGCGACGGCGGATCTCTCCG
>DASWBG010000044.1:0-10474 GCA_036390715.1 Gemmatimonadaceae bacterium | reverse complement strand
GCACTCATCGGAAGCGGCATCGCCGTGTTCTTTCAGTTCGCGCTCTTTCTGATGATCGGAATCGGCCTGTATGCGTTCTATCAGGCCCGGACATTTGCCGTTCCCGACTCGATCTTTCCCACCTTCGTCGTTGACTCGATGCCGGCGGGATTGCGAGGACTGATCGTGGCGGCCGTTCTCGCGGCAACGATGAGCGCACATTCGGGCGCGATGAACTCCCTTGCGGCATCGACGACCCATGACATTTACTTGCCTCTCTCGGGCCGCAGGGCGGACGACCCGCGAACGCTCAGAATGGCGAAGCTGTTCACCCTGTTCTGGGGCGCCATCCTGTTGATCGCCGCGCTGCTCTACAGGCAGCAGGGCACGCCGGTCGTCGTCATCGCGCTCTCGATCGCCTCGTTTACCTATGGAGCGTTGCTCGGCGGCTTCTTCCTCGGCATGTTGTGGCGACGCGCCATTCAGAGGGATGCAATACTTGGCATGGCGGTCGGAATCATCGCGATGAGCTTTGTCGTGTTCGCGAAGCCGATGATGCTGGTATTCCCATCGCTGACGAACGTACTCACGCCGATCTCTCACATCGCGTTTCCGTGGTATGTGCTGATCGGAACGTCGTTCACGATGGGAGTCGCTATCCTTTCATCGTTCACACACCCTGCACCGACCGATGGAGATCGCTGGAATTGAGTGAAATCGTAGTCGGCGTTGACGGAGGCGGATCGAAGACCCGCGTTCTCGTTGGCACGGCAGAAGGCGAGATTCTCGCGACCGTCGAAGGTCCCAAATCCGCTGTCTCCCCTGGGGAAGCTGAGCGTTCAGCCGACGTCATCGCCGAGCTCGTGAGACAGGCGCTCGCGGAGATTGCACAGCCGGGCGCCGTGTTCCCTCGCGTCCTTTACTGTGGCGTCGCCGGTACCGGGCGGGACGATGAGCGTCGCGCGCTCCATTCCGCTCTCGATGCGAGGGAGGTGGCGGAAGAAGTCATTATCGATTCGGACGGATTGATCGCGATGTACGATGCGTTCGACGACCGCGCCGGAATTCTCCTGGTCGTGGGGACTGGCTCGATCGCCTACGGTCGGAGCCCGGCCGGAGAGATCGTTCGTTGCGGCGGATGGGGCCCCGTGTTTGGCGATGAGGGCAGCGGTGGCTGGATCGGAAAGCGCGCGTTGAGCATCGTCGCCGCCTCGAGCGACGGACGTGAGCCACCGACAGCACTTCTCTTCCCCATTCTGGCCGCGACCCAGTGCGAGGACGTGGAAGACCTCATTCCGTGGGCGGCGGCAGCCGATGCTCGCACGTTTGCTTCGCTTGTTCCCGTCGTATTCGGAGCAGCTACAGCTGGAGATCCGCGCGCCAACGCGCTACTCACTCTGGCCGCCGAAGAGCTTGTGCTCCACATTCGCGCGCTGGCGCGTCAGCTATTTACCGACGAGCGTGCGGCGGTTGCGGTTGCGTTCAGCGGCGGTTTGATGGAGCGCGGCTCGCCGCTCAGGAAGCGGCTGGAGCAGCGCCTGAAGTCCGCGGTGCCGGGGGCACAGATTCGATCGGAAGAAGTCCTTCCTGCGCGAGGAGCACTTCGGGCTGCGGCTCGGAGAATTCACCTTCCCACCTAGCCATAACGACTGTCGCCAGACAGTTGCCGATCAGGTTGGTGCTGGTGCGCGCCATGTCCATCAGCGCATCGACACCGAGGATGATCGCAACACCTTCAAGTGGAAGCCCGAACGTCGCCAGAGTTCCCGATAGTATGACGAGCGAGGCGCGAGGAACCGCCGCAACGCCTTTGCTCGTGATCATGAGCGTCAGCATCATGAAGAGCTGAGTCGTCAGCGTCATCGGAACGCCTGCCGCCTGCGCCACGAAAACCGATGCTACGGCGAGGTAGAGCGTAGATCCGTCGAGATTGAAGGAGTACCCGGTCGGCATCACGAAAGCGACGATGCGCCGCGGAACACCGATCGCTTCCATCGACTGCATCGCGAGCGGAAGCGCCGCCTCCGACGACGTCGTCGAGAAGGCGATGAGTGCCGGTGATCGAACGGCGCGAATGAATCGCCGCAGCGGTACCCGAAAGAGCACGGCTATGGGCAGCAGTACTATGAGGAAGAAGACGACCAGCGCCGCATAGAGCGTTAGAATCAGCTTGCCCAGGTTGAACAATACGCCGAGCCCGTTCTGTCCGACCGTCACGGCGATCGCGGCACCGATTCCGAGCGGGGCGAAGCGCATCACGATCATCGTAAACTTGAACATCACATCGGCCAGACCTTCGCAGCCGGCAAGAACGATCTCCTTGGAACGGCCCTGAACTTTGGACAACGCCACCGCGAAGATCACTGCGAAGAAAACCACCTGCAGAACCTCGTTCTTCGCCGCGGCATCGAAGAAGCTGGTGGGAACGAGATGCTCAAGAAATCCGGCCCCCGTCTGCGTGTTTTGAGCGAGCTCCTTGCCAGCCTCGGCTGACGCGGAAAGCACGACGCCGTCGCCAGGACGCACCAGATTCACCGCGACAAGCCCAATGATGAGGGCGAGGGTGGTCACTATCTCGAAGTAGATGATCGATTTGAGCGCGAGCCGTCCAACGCGCTTCATGTCGTCGCCGTGCCCAGCGATTCCCACGACCAGCGTTCCGAAGATGAGCGGGACGATGATCGATTTGATCATCCGCAGAAACACGGTCGACACCGGCTTGAGCGTCATGGCAAAGGCCGGCGCGAACGTGCCGATGAGCACGCCGACAACCATGGAGATCAGGATCCACGATGTCAGGGGGATGCGACGGAAAGTCTTATAGATCATAAATGCCGAAGAAGTATTTGCTCAACTGCAACTGAACTGGTGCGAGTCACCAGTAGCACGGTTATCAGCTAATAGTTCAGGACGTCGGGACGTCACTCTGCGAGATTATGCTACAAACCGGTATTGGCCCGTACCCTGAATGGCAAGAGTAATGTCCCGACGTAGTGAACTATCGTCTGGCCACTCGGCCTCTTATAGCTGGCACCCGTTCAGTTGCAGTTCAAGTGAGTCATCACCGTCCAATGGGTGGCGGTGGCTCTATAGGAACGGGTGCCTCGTGTCTTCTGAGTGTCGAGTGCCCGTACCCGTACGCGATGTAGAGCGCCAAGCCGATCGTGAGCCACCACCCGAATCTCACCCACGCCATGTGCGGCAATCCCTTCATCACGAACAGGCATAATCCCGCACCCACGATTCCGACAAAATGGACGAACGGTACCCTGAACGGACGCGGGCGATCCGGATCTGTGTAGCGCAGCACAATTACGCCGGTGCAGACCAGCGTGAACGCGAACAGTGTTCCAATGTTCGTTAGGTCGTAGGTTTCCCCCGCGTCCCCGATCAGAGACCAGAGCGCCACGAAGACTCCGGTGATTATGGTCGTGATATAGGGCGTCCGATATTTCCCGTGGACCTTGCTCGCCCAGTGCGGTAGCAGACCGTCGCGAGCCATCGCGAAGAAGATCCGCGGCTGTCCATACTGAAAAACGAGTAGCACTGCCGCCATCGAGAAGACAGCTCCCAGCGCCACGATCTTGGCGATGTTGGTCATTCCCGTTGCCTTGAGCGCAAACGCGAGCGGATCGGCGGCCGTTCCCAGCTGTTGATACGGCACCATTCCCGTAAGCACGTAGCCTATGACGATGTAGATCACGGTACAGATCGCGAGTCCCCCAAGGATTCCAATTGGAAGGTTGCGCTGCGGATTCTTCGTCTCTTCGGCGGCTGTCGAGATCGCGTCGAAGCCGATGTACGCAAAGAACACGATCGCCGCGCCTTGATGGATTCCGGTGAACCCATTGGGCGCGAACGGATGGTAGTTCGCCTGGTTGATGTGCTGTGATCCCATCACGATGAAGAGCGCCAGGACAATTAGCTTGATCGCCACCATAATGTTGTTCGCCCGGGAACTCTCCCGAACCCCAAGCATCAGTAGCCAGGTGATCAGCGCCACAATCGCGAACGCGGGCACATTGATCAGGATCGGAATTCCCGCGATGCGAGGTGCGGTATCGAGTAAACCGTGGATCTCCGGATTGGAGCTGAGGAGCGCCGTTCGGTAGCCTGTGGTCAGCCAGATGGGAATCGACACCCAGTCGCCGACGAGCGACTTGAAATAGTCGCCCCACGAGATCGCGACGGCGACATTCCCGACCGCGTACTCGAGGATCAAATCCCAGCCGATGATCCAGGCGACAAGCTCGCCGAGCGTGGCATAAGAGTACGCGTACGCACTGCCTGCCTGCGGAATCATCGACGCAAGTTCGGCGTAACACAGGCCCGCCAGACCGCAAGCCGCGCCAAGCAGCAGGAAAGAAATGACAAGTGCGGGACCCGCTCCTACACGTATCACATTCCCCGCGGCGTCAACCTGCCCCGCTGCCGCCGAGCCGATCGACCCAAAGATGCCGGCTCCGATCACCGCGCCGATCGCGAGCATGATCAGATCGCCCGCGCCCAGCACTCGCCTCAAGCCGTTCGGGTTCTCACCCTCTGCCAGAAGCGCTTCGATCGGCTTCCGCGCGAACAGCGATCGGATCATGTCAGGTGGGAAAAAGTTTTACCCTGGCGGAGTCACCCGCCAGGGTAATGTTGTCAATCAAAGTCCTAGGCTTCTCCACTCTTCACGCGCATCGCGTAGAACGACCGCCAGACAAAGGTCACCGAGATGAGGAAGAAGACTGCCGCCAGAATCCGTGTCAGCGCGGCGCCCTTGTCTGCAGTGAGTGAAACGGCAAGCTCCACCGCCAGTAGTCCGAAGAGCGTCGTGAACTTGATGATCGGGTTGAGGGCGACCGACGATGTGTCCTTGAACGGATCGCCGACGGTATCGCCAACAACCGTAGCAGCGTGAAGCGGAGTCCCTTTCTGCTTCAGCTCCACCTCGACGATTTTCTTGGCATTGTCCCAGGCACCGCCGGCGTTGGCCATGAAGATCGCCTGGAACAGCCCGAACAGCGCGATCGAGATCAGGTAGCCGATGAAGAAGTACGGCTCGACAAACGCGAACGCGAGCGTCGCGAAGAACACCGTCAGGAAGATGTTGAACATTCCTTGCTGCGCGTATTTGGTGCAGATCTCGACGACTTTCTTGCTGTCCGCGACGGACGCCTTCGCAGTGCTTTCGAGATTGATGTTGGCCTTGATGAACTCGACCGCCCGGTACGCACCGGTGGTCACCGCCTGTGTCGAGGCTCCCGTGAACCAGTAGATCATCGCCCCACCTGCGATCAGGCCGAGCAGGAATGGCGGGTGAAGTATGGAAAGGTTCGCGATGAACTCCGGCTGCAATCCGTGGGTGAGGCCGAGGATGATCGAGAAGATCATCGTGGTAGCGCCGACGACCGCGGTGCCGATGAGAACCGGCTTGGCGGTCGCCTTGAAAGTGTTGCCGGCACCATCGTTCTCCTCGAGCAGCTCCTTCGCCCTCTCAAACTGGGGATCGAAGCCATACTCGGTCTTCAGCTGTTGGCGGATGCCAGGCACCTGCTCGATCAGTGACAGCTCGAAGATCGATTGTGCGTTGTCGGTAACCGGACCGTATGAGTCGACAGCGATGGTGACCGGACCCATCCCCAGGAATCCGAACGCGACGAGACCGAAGGCGAACACGGCGGGGGCGATCATCAAAGCGCCGAAGCCAGTGGTGCTGACGAGGAAGCCGATCGCCATCAGGGACATGATTGCCATGCCGATCCAGTAAGCGCTGAAGTCTCCCGCGACGAGTCCGGACAGAATGTTGAGCGATGCTCCGCCCTCTCGCGACGACGTCACGATTTCCCTGACGTGACGCGAGTCCACAGAGGTGAACACCTTCACGAGCTCCGGAATGATTGCGCCCGCCAGCGTGCCGCACGTAATGACGGTCGAGAGCTTCCACCAGAGAGAGCCGTCGCCGAGATCTGGCAACAGCATGTAGGAAACGAGATATGTAAGCGCAACGGAGGTGAGCGACGTCAGCCAGACGAGCGACGTCAGCGGCGACTCATAGTTCATCTCGTCGGCGTTCTGGTATCTCGCTCTCGCGACCGCTTCGTTGATCAGATACGAAATCCCGCTCGCCACCACCATCATGATGCGCATCACGAAAATCCAAACCAGCAGCTGCACCTGCACTGAGGTATCGTGTACGGCGAGGACGATGAACGAGATCAACGCCACACCTGTCACGCCGTAAGTCTCGAATCCGTCAGCGCTCGGGCCTACCGAGTCTCCGGCGTTGTCGCCGGTGCAGTCCGCGATCACTCCCGGATTCCGGGCGTCGTCTTCCTTGACATTGAAGACGATCTTCATCAGGTCGGCGCCGATGTCTGCGATCTTGGTGAAGATTCCACCAGCAATGCGCAACGCCGCCGCGCCGAGGGACTCGCCGATCGCGAATCCGATGAAGCATGGGCCAGCGTAGTCGCCAGGGATGAACAGCAGGATGAACAGCATGATCACGAGCTCGACACTGATGAGTAGCATGCCGATGCTCATTCCCGCCTTGAGAGGAATCGAATAGCAGGGATATGGCTTTCCGCGCAGGCTCGCGAACGCCGTGCGCGAATTGGCGAATGTGTTGATTCTGATACCGAACCACGCCACGCCGTAGCTGCCCGCGATGCCGACGAGGCTGAAGAGCAGAATGATCGCAACCTTCATTGGCGCAAACTTCAACAGGAATCCAAAGTACAGCAGGATCACGAAGCCAATGAAGATCTCTAGAATCAGAATGAACTTGCCTTGCGTGATCAGGTACGTCTTGCATGTCTCGTAGATCAGCTCGGAGACTTCGCGCATCGATTCGTGTACGGCCATGCGCTTGAGCTGGCTGTAGAACACCAGCCCGAACAGAAGTCCGAGCGCGCAGATGACGAGTCCACCCATGAGCAGCGAGCGCCCGTGGATGCCGCCCAGAAAGCTCACCTGGGACAGGTCGGGGATTACGAGGTTCGCTTCACCGCCCGCTTTGTGCTCCACAGGGACCGCTTGCGCCGTGCCCGTTGCCGCCGCGGCGATCGCGCTGTCGGTGCGATTCTCTCCGACTGCCTGCGCGGCTCCGCTCGCGGCGAAGACGGCAAGCATCGACAAAACCAGAACAAGGGTGCCACAAAAACCTGCAAACTTCCGATTCATTCTGAAATCTCCAAGGGTGAAATGCGGCCGCTCCGGTGGAGTCGGCTTTCGTGCTCAGCGTGCTGGTGCGGATTCAACTTTGCGCCAGATGAAGTAAACAGGAACGCCGAGCAGTACGATCGCGAGCCCGAAAAGAGCCTGGGTTCGCGTCTGGTCCGCGATCAGCAGAATCACAGCGATTGCCGATGCGAGAATGATGTACAGAGCTGGCAAAACGGGGTAGCCGATGACTCTATAAGGACGTTCGGCGTCCGGACGCAGCTGGCGCAGCCGGAAGAGGCCAACCGTCGTCAGGGCGTAGAAGATCAATGCGGCAAAGATGACGTAATTGAGCAGCTGCCCGTAGGTTCCGCTGAGGCAGAGAAGACTTGTCCAGATCGACTGCGCAATCAACGCCGCCGAGGGGACATTGTGGCGATTCAACGTGCCGGCCTTCGCGAAGAACAACTTGTCGCGCGCCATCGCGTAGTAGACGCGAGCGCCCGACAGGATCAGTCCGTTGTTGCAACCGAATGTCGAGATCAGGATCGCCGCCGCCATAATCGACGCGCCAACTGCGCCGAAAACCGTTTCGACGACCGCGCTCGCCACCCGGTCCTGCGTGGCATACTGAATCCCGCGCTCCATCGCCGTGGCGCCGTTCGCCACTCCATGGAGTGGCAGCACGTTGAGGTAGGAGATGTTTGCGAGAAGGTAGAGCAGGCACACGAGACCTGTTCCATAGATGAGCGCGCGCGGGAGATTTCGCTGCGGCGAGTGAACCTCCGCGGCGGCGAACGTCACGTTGTTCCAGGCGTCGCTCGCGAACAGAGAGCCGACCAGCGCGGATCCGAATGCGATGACGAAGGCCGGAGTGAACGCAACCGGATTGAAGTTTCCGTTCGCGAAGTTCGCCGCGATTGCCTCCGGGTGACGCCCGATGGTGAGTCCGAGGAGGATGAGCGCAGCGAGCGCGCCGGTCTTCACGATTGTCAGCGTCGTCTGGACGATCTTGGCTTCCTTGACGCCGCGCAGATTGATCCAGGTGAGAACCCAGATGCTGATGACGGCGATCAACCGCTGCGGCGACAATCCGAGCTGGACGGGAGCGCCGGAGAGCGTGAAGTCCAATTGCGGGAACCAGCTGTAGCGGTCAGGAGTGATGCCGGACCAGAGTACTCCGAGGAATTTTCCGAACGCGACGGCGACGGCTGCGATGGTGCCCGTTTGGATCACGACAAACAGGGTCCAACCGTAAAGAAAGCCCATGAGATGACCCATGGACTCGCGGAGAAAAACGTACTGGCCCCCGGCTCGGGGATACATCGCGGCGAGCTCCCCGTAGGCGAGCGCGCCGAAAATGGTCACGACGCCGGAGACAATCCAAGCCATGAGCAGCCAGAACGGCGAATTGACGGTCCGCGAGATCTCGGCCGAAACGATAAAGATTCCCGACCCGATCATCGAGCCCGCGACCAGCATTGTCGCGTCGGTGAGCGTCAGCGCCTTGACGAACTCGCGCGACGATGGAGTGTCGGCAGTGGCAGTCGTGCTTGTCAACGCGCTCCCTCAGTGCTCGGTTTCTAGCCGGTGTCTCCCCCCGTCCAGCGGGCAGAAGTTACCGTTGGAGAGCCCATTTTGCTAGTCGAGCGGGCCTGCGGACTGAGGACTGCGGGCCAACTGCAAGTGCGAATCGCAGACTAATTGCGGATTGGGGGACTAACTGCGAACTACGGACCCACAGCCGATGACGCATATGGTCCTCACGCCGCAATAAGTCCTCACTCCGTAATTAGTTTTCCAAATCCGCAATTAGTCTGAGGTCCGTAATAGCAGTTGGCTCGCAGTCCTCAGTCGTTAGTTCGCAGTCCCAGTCCCCAGCCTTAGAAAATGAAGTGCACGTCGACGGTGTCTCTCATGGGCGTCCCGTCGGCATGAACCCCGGGCCGAAAGCGCAGCGACCGCAGCACTTCGTCGAGTCGCCGGTTGTAACCGCCATCCTTTGATGGATTGAACGAGATCAGTCTCGCATTTCCCTTCTCATCGACGTCGAACCAGGCGATTAGATGGTACGGCTTGATTCGATCCGGCGCGGGAAGCGGAGGAATGAATAGATCTCTGAGAGTCGGTGGATAATCTTTTCCGGGACCACCACCCGTCCCAGGGCCGACGCTGCTGCCGCGTCCTGTGCCCACGCCCGATCCCACACCGCCACCAGTGCCCGGACCCGCGCCCGTGGTACCGGTGCTGCCGCTGCTTTCGCCGGTGCTCGTTGTCGTCACCGCGGAAGTCACCGGCGGCGTTGGAATGACCGGAGATTCCACCTTTGGCACGGGATCTGGCGGTTTCACCGGCGGCACAGTGAGCGGTTTCGGCTTTGGCATCACCGTCGGATCCGATCTCACGCGCACGAACTCCAGATGCTCTTCACGGGAGCCCGAACCATTCATTCCGCCGCCCCCACCGCCAGCCGGCCCAGGACCGCCGCCGCCAAGCACCGGATCATGAGTGAAATTCGACGACCCGACGATTGGCGCCAGGATGAGAAAAAGGATCACTGCGTGTATGAGCAACGACGCAATGACCCCTTTCCACTGTTCTTCCTTCTTTTGCCGCTGCTCGAAGGTGGGATAAAGCGTAGCTATTTCACATCCTTCGGCGTAGCTGCAATTACCTTGACGCCGGATCCGCGCGCCACATCCATCGCCGCGATCACATCAGAGTACTTCACGGTGGGATCACCCTTCACGAAAATGATCTTGTCCGGCCGCGGATCGTAAATCTCCTTGAGCTTCCGCGCGAGATCGGCCTTGGACACCGGCTGCGAGTTGATCTTGAAGGTGTTTCCCGGCAGCACTTCCAGCACGATCTGCGACGGCGGTGGACCAGACTGATCCGGCTGCGGGGTCGGATCGGGTAGCTGCAGGTCGAGCGCCTTCCGCGACATCGGAATCACCATCATGAAGATGATCAACAGCACCAGCAGCACATCGATCATCGGCGTGACGTTGATCTCGTTCGTCAGGCCAGAACTGGGATTTCCTCCGGACATGGCCATTATTTCTTCCCTCCCGCCGGTGCAGCTGGCGCGTTGAACAAGTTATCGGTCTGAACGGCCGATACCGTTCCCGGTCGCTGATCCGTGATCATACCCGTGACGCGGACGTCGTTGTGTGCCGCGATGTCCAGTGCGTCCAGAACTTTTCCGTACTGCAGATCCTTGTGCGCCTTGACGTACAGAAGCTTGTCTTCGGTGCGGTTCTCGAAAATTGCCTTCAGCCGCGTGCCCAGCTCCGCATTCGGGATCGCTTTCTTGTTCAGGTAGTACTGCCCGTTCGCATCGATGCCG
>DASWBG010000043.1:0-3700 GCA_036390715.1 Gemmatimonadaceae bacterium | reverse complement strand
TGGAGAGAGGAGGGAGCGCAGGCGTGCAGGAAGCGGCCACAGAGAGCAGTGTGGTCGCCAGCAGAGAACGAATCGGGTTCGACATGTCGATAAACGTACTCCGTCTGGCTAGGCCATGTGGGGGATTCCCCTATGCAAGTTCAGGCCGTTCCTTACGGACCGCACAGAACCGAACGCCATCATTTCTGCTGTATTCGAATGTGCCCGCCCGTCCGCTTCGGTTGATCGGGCACATTCGATTGGTTCGATCCCTTTAATGGAGAAAACCATGTCCGACTTGAAACGCCTCATGATCGCCTCGTTGGTTGCGATGCTTGCTCTCTCTGCCTCCGCCAATGGCCAGCAAGCGAGGCCTCTCCATCCGCAGACGATAATCGTGAAGCTCGTTAACAAGGCGGGGCCAATCCCGTACGCCTTCGAGCCCGCGATCGCTGTTGCGCACCGCGGCGATACAATCCGCTTCATCGAGGACGCAGGCGTAATGCACAACGTCCACTTCACGAAACAGGCGCCCGGGGCCAAACTCGGCGCTGCCGCATCGGGGCCATACCTCACGACCAAAGGTCAGACTTATGATGTCGTGATCGACGGGCGCTTTGCTGAGGGCAAGTACGAATACGTATGCGATCCTCATGCAGCCATCGGGATGAAAGGCACGCTAGTCGTTGAGAGCGATGTGGCGGCGGCCGGCAACAAGTAGCGCCATCGATGTAAGACTCGCCTGTAATAGCGAACCAACAATCATGTCGCGACGCTTCGCCGCGAGGGGAATTTCGTATCCATGAAGATGCCGCGTCGGGAGTTTCTGAGAGCCGGGCTACTGACCGCGGGCGGATTAACCGCTGGCGCCCTTGGCGCTGACCGGCTGCTCGCCGCCGGTGAGAAATCGAGCGGTCCGAACGCGGCGGCGACGCTGGCACTTACTCCAGACGGGGAGCTGGTCGTAACACGCTCGGCGGATTACGCCGCCTCAGCACTGACGTCTGACGAGGTGCGGCGCGGCGTACCCGGGCGCCGATGGGTTATGGTCATCGATCTCGCGGCGTGCGACGGCTGCGGCCAATGCGCGTTAGCCTGCGCCACGAATCACTTCATTCCCACCGATCGAGAGTACCTCCGGATATTCAAGATGCAGGATTCGCCGGACATGGCTCCCTACTGGTTCCCGCGTCCCTGCTTTCACTGCGATAACCCGCCGTGCACGCGTGTCTGCCCCGTCGGCGCGACATTCAAGCGTGAGGACGGCATCGTTCTGATCGACAACGAGCGCTGCATCGGCTGCCGGTTCTGCATGGCCGCCTGCCCTTACTCAGTGCGAGTCTTCAACTGGAGCCGGCCCAAAGATCTACCGGAAGCCCACGCGCGTGGGTACTCGCCCGAGTGGGGTTACCCGCGCCGGGTCGGCACGGTCGAGAAATGCGACTTCTGCGCCGATATGACGCGGGAAGGCAAGCTGCCCCACTGCGCAGGCCGTTGCCCGATGGGCGCAATCTGGTTTGGTGACGAGAACGACGATGCCGTGACGAACTCCAGCGGCAAGACCGTACGACTCACGAAACTGCTGCGCGACCGCGCCGGTTTCCGCTACATGGAGGAGCTGGGGACAAAGCCTCGTGTGTTCTATCTGCCGGCGGTCAACCGGCAGTATCCAGCCCCCAACGAGCCCGGCGCTAACCATGGAAACCTGCCGAGAGGCGGGGAACCGCAATCAGCGCAGTGACGCAACACATCGTCGGCGCGCCAGCGGAATTGCCGGCGCGGCTGGAGGCGAACGTCGTCGAACGGGATCTCCTGGCGACGCTCGATCCGCTGGGGCGAACCGGCCGCGTCTGGATCGCGAGCTTGCTCGGTGTCTGCGCGATGGCGCTCGTCGCTTACATCTACCAGCTTGCGTCCGGCCTTCACGTGACGGCGATGCGGGACTACGTCTCGTGGGGCGCGTACATGACGAGCTTCGTGTTCTTCATCGGTATCAGCCACGCGGGCACGCTCATTTCTGCGAGCCTGCGCGTTACGGATGCGGGCTGGCGGCGGCCGATTACCCGTATGGCCGAAGCAATTACCGTAATCGCCCTTATGGTCGGTGCGAGCATGGTGGTCATCGACATGGGACGCCCAGATCGCATCCTATACTTGATACTACATGGGCGACTGCAGTCGCCGATCCTCTGGGACCTGGTGTCAGTTACCACCTACATCACGGGCAGCTTTCTATACCTGTACGTGGCGATGATTCCGGATATGCCGATCCTCGCGCAGGCTGCTCGCGAGCGCGGACGTTCGCCCCGGCTGGTGCGTCTGTATGAGATACTCTCCCTGGGATACCGAGAGACGCCGGAATACCGCCGCCGTCTGACACGAGCGCTCGGCGCCATGGCCGTCATCATCATTCCGGTGGCCGTGTCGGTGCACACAGTGGTGTCGTGGGTATTCGGCATGACGCTGCGTCCCGGCTGGCACAGCACAATTTTCGGCCCATACTTCGTAATTGGCGCGATCTTTTCGGGCACCGCGGCGATCATCACCGCGATGGCGGTCTTTCGTCGCGCTTACCGGCTGGAACGCTATCTCCTTCCCGAGCACTTCCGGCGGCTCGCGACGCTGCTGCTCGCGCTGTCGCTGCTGTACGCCTACTTCACATTGAGCGAATACCTCACGGCGTGGTATGGCGGGTTCGGTTCCGACTCCCGGCTCCTCGCTTTGCTTGCCGGCAGCACCGCCTACGGCGCCTCATTCTGGCTCTGGGCGGTGTTCGGTCTCTTTATCCCGATCGGGCTGCTCGTCATGCCAAGTCGCCGCTCGTTGGCGGCCATCGTGACCGCATCCGTGCTGATCAACATCGGGATGTGGGTCAAGCGCTATCTGATCATTATCCCAACGCTGGAGACGCCCTATATCCCAGCCCAAGCGGCGGGTATCACCCCGCACTACTTCCCCAGCCTCGTCGAGTGCACGATTACTGCGGGCGCGTTCGCCGCATTCCTCCTTCTCTTCACGCTCTTCTCACGCATCTTCCCGATCCTCTCGGTATGGGAGACACTGGAGGACGCAGACGAAACGGAAA
This sequence comes from Gemmatimonadaceae bacterium, assembly GCA_036390715.1. Classification (GTDB taxonomy): domain Bacteria; phylum Gemmatimonadota; class Gemmatimonadetes; order Gemmatimonadales; family Gemmatimonadaceae; genus UBA4720. The sequence continues at coordinate 636 of DASWBG010000043.1, read as the reverse complement.
GCAAGCTCGCGGTCGAACGCGCATCCCGGCACACCGGTCTCGCGCCGGCTGCCGTGATGATACTGCTGATCGCCGGAGTGTTGACCTCGGTTGTGCCGTGGGCGCGTGCGAGCGCTCAAGTCCAGAAGCCGGTGGCCCGGATCGAACTGACGCGCAGCACGGCGGATAGCGCGGGCGTACTGGTGGCGAAGGTAAGTGTGAATGGCCGTGCCGTGGGCCACGCCGTGGTCACATTCTCGGTCCCCCGCACCTTTGGCTCCATGACGCTGGGCCAGGACACCACGCGGGACGATGGCACCGCGACGATCGGATTTCCGGTTGGTTTACCCGTTGACGCGCGCGGCGAGCTGAAGATCCGCGTGACTATTGAGTCGCCGTCGGACCTTATCGGTCCACCGCTGGAAGTGGCGCTCGCCGGCGGAGCGCCGCGTGTGGCATTGATTGATAACGTGCCGCGTGCGCTCTGGTCACCGCGGGCACCGCTCCCCATGATTGCCACGATCGTCTTTCTCCTGCTGTGCGTATGGATCACCTACGCCTTTGTCGTGATACAACTCTTCGCGATGCGCCGCTTAAAAGCGCAGGCGCCAACTTCTATCGTCTGAACAGCCCGTCAAGCGCCGCCTGCGCGTCATC
>DASWBG010000042.1:0-1759 GCA_036390715.1 Gemmatimonadaceae bacterium | reverse complement strand
TTCGAGGGCCGTTTTGCTGAAGTCACTCCGCCGGAGCGGGTAGTTCAAACCTTCGAATGGGACGGAATGCCTGGCCACGTCGCTCTCGAAACATTGACGCTCGAGGACCTCGGCGACGGACGCACCCGACTCGTTACGACGTCGCTATTCATGACCGCCGAGGATCGCGACGGCATGCTGCAGTCGGGGATGGAAGGCGGACTGAATGAGAGCTACGCGGCGCTGGATCGCCTGCTCGCAACGATGCGATAGCGGGCCGGACCAGCTGGCTTAACGTCTTTGTTCGGGCGGCATGAGTTCTCTCAAGGCAAGAACCTCCGCCACCATCGCCGTTTTGATCGTCGGCTCCCGATCTGGCGCGAACTGGGATGAATGGAGCGATGGAAGGGGTGTCCCCGATCTCATGGCCGCGTCGTACTTCGCCTGCTCGACGGCGCCGACGCGGAGCATGAGCGTCGGGATACCGGCCAGCTGAAACTCCGCGAAGTCTTCGCTGGCCATCTCCGGCGGCGTGTCCTTTGCTCGCGCGCCAAATTCGCGTATCAGCACCGCCGACACGCGCCGTGTCAGCGCCGTGTCGTTTACCAGCGCTTGCGTGGGGGGTCCACGCTCGATCAAAGGCTCGCGAGGAGCACCCGCTGCCTCTGCCTCTGATTTTACGATGCGGCTGATGGCACTCAGGAGATGTTGCCGCACGGGATCCGTGAACGAGCGCACGGTGAGCTGTAACCGTACTTCGTCGGGAATGATGTTGTTCTTGGTCCCGCCGTGAATGGAACCCACGGTAATGACAGCTGGATCGAAGGGAGATGTCTCCCGTGACACGATGGTTTGTAGCGCCACCACTGTCCGTGCGGCGATGACGATCGGATCCACCGTCGCTTCGGGACGCGCGCCGTGCCCACCCCGACCGAAGATCGTGATCGTGAGCGCGTCCGCATTGGTCAGGATTGGTCCAGCATGGTAGCCCACGATACCGGCAGGCAGCCGTGCATCATCGTGCACCGCCAGAGCAAAATCCGGTCGCGGGAAGCGCGTGAGCAATCCATCGGCAATCATCGCCCTGGCGCCCGATACCAGTTCTTCGGCTGGCTGGCCAATGAGTACCAGAGTGCCGCGCCATTTTGTGCGATCGCCGGCCATGATCCGCGCGGTTCCCATCCACGCCGCCATGTGAATGTCGTGACCGCACGCGTGCGCTACGCCAACCTCCATACCGGAGTCATCCTTGGTGCGTACGGTGCTCGCGAATGGCAGTCCGGTGTTTTCGGTCACCGGCAGAGCGTCCAGCTCGGTGCGCAACATCACTGTCGGGCCTGCGCCGTTTTTCAGAATGCCGACGACGCCTGTGCCGCCAACTCCCGTCGTAACTTCGTAGCCAAGCTGGCGGATCTCATTCGCGAGCTTCGCGGCGGTTTCCACCTCGTGCTTGGAGAGCTCGGGATGCTGGTGCAGATCGAGATAGAGCGCCTCGGAGCGCGGATACACAGCCCTGACTTCGCCGGCGACGCTGGAGCTTGTTTGCGCGCCGATCCTGGCGGCGAGCAGCAATGCAAGTGCACACGTGGCTTGGGGAAGGAAGTACCGCTTCATATGATGGCCTCGGTGTTGGAATCGATCGATCTGATTGTTTCAGCGCGACTGCGTGGCGGCTTCGGTCGCACCCTAAAGGTGCTTGTCAATCGCAAAGACTGTTAGGTAGAATCGTCATCATGAAAGCCCTCAAAGCATTGAGCGTTGCGACGCTCATCATTTTCGG
>DASWBG010000041.1:0-4342 GCA_036390715.1 Gemmatimonadaceae bacterium | reverse complement strand
CGCCCAACTGTCACGACCGACCGCAGCTCGGACTCGATGTCGCGCAGCATCGCCTTGATCACCTGGCCCTCGGCGTCATCCCCGACGGCGCACACGAGATCGCACTGCGCCCCTATGGCAAAGATGTTCTGCGCGACGTTCGCCGCGCCTCCGAGTGCGAGCTCCTTTTCGCGAACGCGGACGACGGGGACTGGTGCCTCGGGCGAGATGCGATCGACATCGCCCCGCAGGTACACGTCCAGCATCGCGTCGCCGATGATCGCAATGCGCTGGTCGGCGCCGGCGTTCAACAGGTCTATCAGGCGGTCACGGGAGATTGTTTCGATCACTGGCTTATTCGGGTAGTGACGATTAATGCAACAGAACGGGTGCCTGACGTCAAATGCAACAGAACGGGTGCCTGACGTCAGTAGCACAGTTGCGAGTGACTAGTCCACGACGCCGGGACTTATCTCGATGCCGTTCGGGCACAAGCAGTTGCATGTGCCGTGATCTGCGTCGGTGAAGTCCGGGCGTAGTGAACTACAAAACTGGCACGTGCGCCACTGACGTCTGGCACCCGTTCAGTTGCAGTACGGTACCAACCCGAAATTAACCCGTTGCCAACCATGCGCGAAACGGCCCCCCTTGCCCGACGGGTATGTTGAGCGCTACGCTCTCGTCTCCCATCACGCCATCAATTGATCCTGGAAACGTTCAACGACGCCGCCAAGCGCGGCGTCTATTCGCTGCAGGAATACTTCGCTCTGGCCGGAAAGGCGGTCGGCTTCATCTTCGTCAAGCCTTTCTATACGGCGGATCTGTTTCAGCAGATGGACCAGATCGGTGTGGGATCTCTCGGGATCGTCCTCCTCACGGGTTTCTTCACGGGAATGGTGCTCGCGCTACAGAGCTCGGTGCAGCTCCAGTCCCTGGGGCAGACTGCCCTGATCGGAAAGCTCATAGCGGGCTCGATGGTGCGTGAGCTCGGCCCAGTACTGGCGGGGCTCATGGTCGCGGGTAGAGTCGGTTCGGGCATCGCCGCCCAGCTCGGATCGATGCGGGTGACCGAGCAGATCGATGCGTTGAATACGCTCGGAACAGATCCGATCAAGAAGCTCGTCACGCCTCGAGTTCTTGCCAGTCTCATTATGCTCCCAGTGCTGACCATCATCAACGACTTCGTCGGAATCCTGGGCGGAAACATCATCGCGAAGTTTTACCTCGGTCTGCCGAGTTCGTTGTACTGGAGGACGGTTTTCGAGCAGGTGCTCTCGGGCGGATTCACGCTTCGTTACATCCCGAACGATTTCATCCAGGGACTCGCGAAGCCGTTCGTATTCGGGGGCATCATCTCAACTGTTGCCTGTTACCATGGACTGAAGACGTCCGGCGGCACGGAGGGCGTCGGAATCGCAACGACCCGGACGGTGGTGACTGCGAGCATCCTCATACTCGTCGTCGACTACTTTCTCACGCAGGTCCTACTTGCGCTGTTTACTCCATGACCGACGACGAAGAAGACCGCCGCAAAATAAAGGACGAGAGACGCCACCCGAGTGAGAAGGATGAGACGGCGATGCCGCGGCGCGCGCACGACTCCGGACGCGTGCGCAAAGCGATCCGCACGGAGCTCGAGGAGGTGGCGGAGGCAGGCACGGATACGCAGGCCGAATCCGGGGCAAAACCGGGACGCAAGCCCCAGAACATCGTCATTTCACTGGAAAACATATCGCTGTCGTTCGAGGAGCAGATTCTCGACAACATTTCATTCGAGGCGTACGAGGGCGAGACCATCGTCGTGGTCGGCGAGTCGGGTACTGGAAAATCGACGATCCTTAAGCTCCTGCTCCGGCTGCTGATCCCGGACAACGGCCGCGTCGCGATCGACGGCGAAGACATCACCCATCTGACCTTCGACGATGCGCTCAAGGTGCGACAGAAGATGGGAATGGTGTTTCAGGGCGCGGCGCTGTTCGACTCGATGACCGTTTATGAGAACGTCGCCTATCCTCTGCGCGAGCACACGACTCTCAACGAAGACGAGATCGAGGCACGGGTGCGCGAGAAGCTCCAGTTCGTCGACCTCGAGGCGGACAAGGTGATGGATCAGATGCCGTCGGAGCTCTCGGGCGGCATGAAGAAACGGGTCGGCATCGCGCGCGGCCTGGCCAATAATCCGGAGATCATGCTGTACGACGAGCCGACTTCCGGCCTCGACCCGCTGACGACCGCGACCATCACCTATCTGATTCTCAAGCTACAGCGCGAGCTTGGCGTGACCAGCATAGTCGTTTCCCACGATATTCGATCGGCCTTTAGAATGGCGAGCAAGATTGCTCTCCTGGCTAACAAGCGCATCGAGTTTTTCGGCACCCCCGAAGAGATGACCGGCAGCGAGGAGCCTTACATTCGCGAATTTCTGGGCGGATTCTGACCCTTTGGTGATACTTTCTTTCGCAGAACACTTTCACTCCGGTGATACTTGCTTTCGCGGAATACTCTCGCTCCGGTAATACTTTCTGGCCCGTGATACTTTCCAGCCGGTGATACTTTCTAGCTCATGAAGCGATCGTCGTACATAACCTGGGACCAACTCAAGGTGGGGGTGCTGATACTCGTAGCACTCTTCATCATCGCTGCGTCCATCGTCAAACTCGGCCAGGCGGGCAACCTGTTCGGGAAGCGATATCGTCTCTTCGCCTATGTTGCGACAGCGAGCGGACTTCGCATCGGGGGACAGGTCACCGTCGCGGGACAAGTGGCCGGCAGCATCAAGGACATAAAGTTCCTCCCACCCGATGCCGACACCACTCGCAATCTGAAGCTGGTAATGGAGGTGGACCGCAAACTCAGCGACCAGGTTCGCCAGGATTCCCGCGCCCGGATCCAGACGTCGGGACTGCTGGGCGACAAGCTCATCGACATCAGCGTCGGCACGCCGAGATATCGCGAGCTGCACGAAGGCGACACGTTGCTGGTCGTTCCGTCGCTTGACTATGACGTCGTCATGCAGCAGGCGTCGGGCGCGATCGCCGAGGTCGTCCGGCTGACGCGCGACCTGAGCAGAGTCACCGGCAGCATCAATCGCGGCGAAGGAACGCTCGGCCAGCTGGTTACCAATCGGGAGCTATATGACCAGCTCAACGCCACACTGCTGACTACGAGCTCGCTGATGGCGAGACTCGAGAATCCAAGAGGAACAGTCGGACGGCTTCTCGACGATCCCGCGCTATATAACAGCCTGACTCGGATGATCGCGGGTGGCGACACGGTGCTCAGACAAATCAATTCGGGCACCGGGTCCGTCGGGAAGCTCCTCCGCGACGATACCCTCTACGTTCGCCTCAATAGCGTCGTTGCCCGCGCCGACTCGCTCGTGAGCACGATGGCGAACGGGAAGGGCACAATGAACAAGCTCTTCACCGACCAGCAGCTCTACGACCAGCTGGTGAAGACGGTTACCGAATTGAATAACGTTCTCGTAGAAGTTCGTCGCGATCCGAGACGGTACACACCGGGAATGATTCAGGTTAAGCTATTCTAGGTCTCCAACAGCTTATCTTGAGAATGTGATCAAGACGTATCAACTCGATGTTGCAGTCACCCGCGGGGGAGGAACCGAGTCGGAACATCGAGTTCACGCGGCCGTAGTCGGGGAGGGTGACGAGCTACTCGGCGCAGCGCGCGATGCGGACGCGTTCACCTACTGGCGATCATGCGCCAAGCCATTCCAGGTGATTCCCTTTCTCAGCTCCGGTGGCTTCGATTCTCTCGAGTGGGGCGAGGAACAGCTCGCGGTATCGTGCGCGTCACACGGCGGGGAGCCCGAGCACATCGCTATCGTCGAGGCGATGCTCCGCGACATCGGGCTCGAGGAAGGAGATCTCGCCTGCGGGCCGCACGATCCGTCCTCGCAGCGCGGTGCCAAGATCGTGCGCGAGTCGGGTGAGCGTCCGGGCCGTATTCACAACAATTGCTCTGGCAAGCACACGGCGATGCTCGCGATGGCGCGTCAGAAGGGTTGGCCGACGCGCGGCTACGAGGGGCGCGAACACAACGTACAGCGCGCCATCCTGCACGAGATCGCTCTCTGGACCGGCGTTCCGTGCAACAAGATCACCCAGGCCGTGGATGGCTGCGGAGTCGTCGTTTTCGGGATGACGCTCGAGCGAATGGCGCGGGCGTACTCGCGCTTTGCGCGGGCTGCGGCGCGGGGAGAGGAATACCCTCGCCGGGTAGTCAACGCGATGAGCAACCACCCATTCCTCGTCGGTGGTACCGATCGATTCGATTCGGCGCTGATCGCCGAGACCAATGGTCGCGTGGTGTCGAAGGTGGGCGCGGAAGGAGTGCATTGCGC
>DASWBG010000040.1:0-37708 GCA_036390715.1 Gemmatimonadaceae bacterium | reverse complement strand
TATGAGTGCGGTTCCCTTGTACGCGCAGGAGACCGCGCCGGGTGTGTGCGCGGCGCCTGAATCCATAGTCGTTACCGGTAACTCTCGCATTGACAGCGCTGCCGTCCGCTCAACCGCGGGACTGTCGACGGGCACGCAGCTCAACGTCCACGACATCCAGACCGCCATTAAGGCGCTCTACGCCACAGGCCAGTTCGACGACGTGCAAATCGTCTGTCGAGTATCGCCGTCTGACAACAAGGCGACGCTCGTGATTCAGGTCAAGGAGCGGCCGATTCTCACTGATTACAAGGTGATCGGCGCCGACCGGGTCTCTCCGAAGGATGTGAAGGAAAAGCTTGCCTTTGCCACGGGCGGTCCGGTCGATCCAGGAAAGATCGCCAAGGCCATCGCCAGCACTGACTCCCTTTACGAGAGCAAGGGCTACTACCTCGCGAGTATCAAGCCGGAGTCGACGATCACTGATGGGAAGCTCTCCATCAAATTCAATATCGATGAAGGAAAGCGTCTCGCGATTTCCGGAATCCGTATCAATGGTAACAAGAGCGTCTCGGATGCGGACATTGTTGCGGCGATGGATACGAAGCCCGAGGGTTTTCTCTTCACGAGAAACGGCGAGCTGGACGATGACAAATACGCACAGGACCTGAGCGAGAAAATCCCACAGCTTTACGCCAGCCGCGGCTACATCGACTTCAGGATCCTCAAGGACACTCTGATCGTGGATCGCGCGAAGGGCAAGGGATTACTCGACATCACTGTCAGCGAAGGGCCTCGCTACACCGTCGGCAACTTCGAGGTGATCGGCAACCGACGGTTCTCGAGCGATCAGATCAATGCGTTCTATCCGTTCGGCAAGGCCCAGCAGACCACCGTCGTTCAGAAAGCGACCGGCCTCATCCGCCGCAGCTACACCAATCCGCCCAACACGTTCGACGAAGCACGCTGGGACGACGCGCAGCAGAAGCTGATGGAAGCCTACAACGATGAAGGCTACATCTACGCGAACATCCGTCCGGTCACGGAAAGAGTGCCAAGCACTGACTCGGTGCGCACCGTCAATCTCCGCTGGGAGATCGACGAGAGATCGCCGGCCATCGTCAACCGCATCGAGATCGTGGGCAATGACTACACTCACGAGTCCTGCATTCGGGAGCAGATCGTTCTCGCGCCAGGTCAGGTCTTCAACCGCAACTACCTGATCCGCAGCTACCAGAACATCGGCAACCTCAATTTCTTCGAAACCCCGATGACCGCGCCCGAGACGCGTCCGAGTGGAGATCAGGGCGACGTTGACATCGTGTTCAACGTGAAAGAGAAGCGTACCGGCAACGTGAACTTCGGTGCGTCGATGGGGCAGGGAACGGGGCTCGGCGGATTCATTGGACTCGATCAGCCGAACCTTCTGGGTCGCTGCAAGCGGGCCCAGGTGCAATGGCAGTTCGGGCAGTACATCAACGATTTCAACCTCACCTACAGTGACCCGAATATCCGGCAGTCGCGAGTCTCGGGAAGCCTCACCGCATATCACAGCAGGTCGCGGTTCCAGATTGCGGACCTTGGGGGAGCGATTCGTACGGGCGGCCAGGTTCAGCTTGGATTCCCCGTTCCGCAATCGATCTACACCCGGCTCTTCGTGTCGTACGGTGGGGAGAAGGTGAGGTACGAAAACACCGGATTGCTGTCCACCGTGGCCACTGCATGCGCGAACTGTTTCCGGTCGACCCTGGGCTTTACGGCTCAGCACGATACGCGGACGGGCCTGCCGTTCCCGGCGGACGGCGGCCTTCAGTCGTTCAACGCCCAATTCAACGGCGGCCCGCTAGGCGGTACCGCGTCTTTCCAGCGCTATACGACCGAGCTTCGCTCCTATGCGCCGATCGGACACCTTGGAGGCAGTCTCCTCGGGGGCGAGCCAATGATGTTCGTGGTCGGACTCTCGGCGCGCGCGGGAGCGGTTTTTGGCGATACCGGTCCCTTCTTCTACTCGCAAGCGTTCTCGGTGGGTGGCACGCAATACGGCGAGCCGCTCCGCGGCTACGACGAATTCTCGATCACTCCGAGCGGCTTCAACCCGAATGCAGATCAAACCCAGGCGAGCCGGTCATCGTTCGGGAACGCATTCTTCGTCAGTACCGGAGAGCTGGGACTCAGGGTCAATCAGTCGCTTTACATAAACACCTTCTTCGAAGGCGGCAACGTCTGGAACAAGCCGCGCGAGTTCGACCCGACGCGTCTGTTCAGGAGCTTCGGCTTCGGAGCCGCCACTCTGAGTCCCCTTGGACCTTTGGGTGTGGACATCGGGTATGGGTTCGACAAGATTGACGCTCAAGGGAGACCGGCGCCCGGCTGGAAGCTCCACTTCAAACTCGGACAATTCTTCTAACACTGGAGTCATAAATGCGAGTGCTTCTCCGTGCGAGCTCCATCGCACTGGCCACAGCGCTGGTTTTGGTCGGCATCGCGGGAGCGCAGACTTCGCAGCCTGCACCAGCGCCGGCAAAGATCGGCTACATCAATTCGGCTCAGCTGCTTGCGCAAGCGCCGGGACGCGCCGAGGCTGAGGCGCAGTTCGACAAGGAAGTGGGGGTCTACCGCCAGCAGATCCAGCGGATGGATGACTCGCTGCGCACGTTGATGGCCGCGTTCGATCGGGATGCTCCAAAACTGGACAGCGCCACGCGCGAGACGCGCCGCACATCGATCGGGCAGAAGGAGGTCGAATATCAGCAGCGCGCTCGCGGACTCGACTCGACCATGCAGGCGCGTCAGGCGCAGCTGGTCAAGCCGATAATGGAACGCGTTCAGACAGTGATCGAAGCGATTCGTGCCGAAGACAATTATGCGTTGATTCTCGATGTTGGAGCCCAGGTGAGCGTGGTTGTAGCCGCCGACAAGCGACTCGATCTGACCGATCGAGTGCTCGCGCGGCTCAAGTCGCAGGGAATACCGGCCGCGCCACCAGTGAGTGGAGCCGTTCCACAGCCCGCGGGAGTGACTCGGCCCAAGAAGTGATCGGGTCAACGGATTCGAGGTCTTCAATCAGCGGTGATGGTGCTAGCACCATCACCGCTGAGGCTATTGCGGCACTCGTTTCCGGAGAGCTGATCGGCGACGGCAAGGCCGCTGTTAGCGGCGTGGCACCGCTCGACCGCGCGGGAGCGCAGCACCTGAGCATTCTCTCGAGCGGAAAGTACGCACCGATGATGGCTACGACGAAGGCCGGCGTGGTGCTCGTCGATCCTGAATTCCGTGACACCGTAGGCGCGCCGCGGGCGCGCATAATCGTCAAACAGCCGCTGGAGAAGCTTCTCTCGCTGCTGCCCAGGCTCTATCCCCAGGAATCATCGGCTCCCGGAGTCGCGTCAACAGCGCGCATCGGAAAGGGGGCCGACCTGGGTCACGGGGTTTCCATCGGCGAGTATGCGATCATCGGAGCCAATGCGAAGCTGGGCGAAGGCGTCGTGATTGGTCCGCACAGCGTCGTTGGAGACAACGTTTCCATTGGAGACGACGCGCGGCTGTGGCCGGGCGTCACGATCTACGCGGGCGCGACCCTTGGGGCGCGGACAATGATTCATTCCGGCGCGCGCATCGGATGCGATGGCTTCGGTTATGTCTTCCGCGAGGGCGCTCACCAGAAGATCCCGCACGTTGGCCGTTGCATCATCGGCGATGATGTAGAGATCGGTGCCAACACCACGATCGACCGCGGCAGCATCGACGACACGGTCATCGGGAACGGCACGAAGATCGACAATCTCGTGCACGTAGCTCACAACGTCCGGATCGGAGAGAAGTGTCTTCTCATCGCGCAAGTCGGCATTGCGGGGTCGGTGACCATCGGTGATGGAGCGATTCTCGGTGGACAGGCCGGCATCAGCGGACACCTCTCCATTGGCGCCGGCGCTCGCCTCGCGGCGCAGGCCGGGGTCTTCGGCGACATCCCGGCCGGTGAATCATGGTCTGGATATCCGGCGCGTCCGCACCGGGAATCGCTTCGTGCCTCGGCCGCGTTGTTCAAGTTGGCGGGGATGATGCGGCGTCTCGAAAAGTTGTTGGCAGAGCCGGACTCCAAGTGAGTCGAAAGACATTAGCCCGGGCGGTGGCGCTAGAGGGAATTGGCCTGCATCTCGGTGTCGAATGCCGGATCACCTTTCAGCCGGCGCCAGCGAAGCAGGGCATTGTCTTTCGGCGGACAGATTGTCCGGGACTGCCACCGATACGCGCGCACGTGAGCGAGGTAAGCGGGAGCGAGCGCCGCACTCAGCTCGGCAGAGGTGCTCAGGCGGTGCACACCATCGAGCACGTCCTGGCCGCTGTAATGGGAATGGGCATCGACGATGTGACAATCGACATGAACGGGCCGGAGCCGCCGATACTCGATGGGAGCGCTGCTCCGTTTCTCGCCGCGCTGTCCGATGCGGGATTTGCGACGCTGGAGGGCGAGCCGGATTTTCTGGATCTGAGCGAGCCAGTACGGATCATAGATGGTGCGTCCGTCTATGAGGCGTATCCATGCAATCACCTGGAGCTCGACGTAACGATTGAGTTCCCGCACCCGTTGATCGGCAAGCAGTCGCGCCGCTTCACGGTTACTGAAGAATCGTTCGCGAGCGAGCTGTCGAGAGCACGGACGTTTGGCTTTGTTCATGAGGTGGAAGCCCTGCGTGCCAAAGGACTCATCAAGGGCGCCTCGCTCGAGAATGCGGTGGTGCTCGATGATACCGTCGTCCTGAGCGGCGATCTACGCTGGGAGGACGAGTTCGTGCGTCATAAGGCGATGGACTGCGTGGGTGACCTTGCGCTCGCGGGGGCACGGGTTCGTGCGCGTATCGTCGCCGTGAAGCCAAGTCATCGTGGAACGATTACGTTGGTACGTGAGCTGGTTAAAGCCGGAAGAAAGGAGAAGGGGATGTATACGATAGAAGACATCATGAGGGTTCTGCCCCATCGCTATCCGTTCCTGCTGGTGGACCGCATCCTCGAGATCGAGGAGAAGAAGCGGATCGTCGGTCTAAAGAACGTCACGATCAACGAGCCGTTCTTTCAGGGGCATTTTCCAGGGCATCCGATAATGCCGGGAGTGCTGATCATCGAGGCGATGGCGCAAGTGGGGGGAATGCTATTGCTTGGTTCGGTAGCCGATCCCGACACGAAGGTGGTTTACTTCATGTCTCTCGACAACGTGAAGTTCAGACGACCGGTGAAGCCCGGCGACCAGTTGCGTTTCGAGCTCGACGTCGTGCAGCTGCGCGGCACCGTTTGCAAAATGCGCGGAGTTGGAAAAGTCGACGGCGACGTTGTAGTAGAGGCGGACATGGCAGCGACCATCCGCGACCGATGACCAGCAATCGGATCCATCCTACGGCGATCATTTCGCCCGACGCCGAGATCGCCGCGGATGTCGAGATCGGCGCGTTCGCGATCATAGGAGAGGGCTGCACCGTCGGTACGGGTAGCGTCATTGCCCCTCGTGCTACTCTCGAGCGCAACGTCACACTCGGCCGTTTGGTAAGAGTAGGCATTGGCACCATCCTCGGCGGAGCGCCCCAGGATCTCAAGTACGCGGGCGAGGAAACAACGGTCGAGATCGACGATGGCACCGTGATTCGCGAATACGCGACGATCAATCGCGGCACCGCCCATTCGTTCAAGACGACGGTCGGGAAGAACTGCCTGCTCATGTCCTACGTTCACATCGGGCACGACTGCAGAATCGGAGACAATGTCATTCTGTCGAATGTCGTCCAGCTTGCTGGCCACGTCGCAATCGAAGATAAGGCAATACTCTCCGGATTGTCCGCCGTACACCAGTTTACCCGCATAGGGCGACACAGCTTCATAGGTGGCATGTCTCGAGTATCGAAGGACATCCCACCGTTCTTGAAGGCCGTGGGAAGCCCGGTGAAACTTTACGGACTGAACACCGTCGGACTTCAGCGGAGCGGAATGGACGAGGCGACCATCCTCGAGCTGAAGCGCGCCTACAGGCTGTTGTTTCGATCAGACCTCAACCTGACGCAGGCTATCGAGCGCGCGCAAAGTGAGCTGGAGCCGCTGCCCGAAGTGAAGGAGCTCATAGGATTCGTAGAGGCGAGCGATCGCGGGGTCGTGATTTGACGAACACTCCACGCGTTGGTGTCGTCGGCGCGGGCAGCCTCGGGTTCCATCACATAAGAATTCTTCGCGATCTTCCCGGTATCGAGTTCAGCGGGTTCGTCGAGTCGAGACCGGAGCGCAGGACAGAAGTCGAGAAGGAGCTTCGGGTCCGAAGTCACGTCACGTTGGAGGCTCTCCTCGACGCTTCCGATGCGGTCGTCATCGTGGTGCCGACGTCCACGCATTTCTCCGTCGCGAGCGGCGCCATCGAGCGCGGAAAGCATGTCTTCATCGAGAAGCCGATTACCACTACACTGGAGGAGGCCGATTCGCTCCTCGGGCTCGCGCGCAAGAAAGGCACGATGATTCAGATCGGCCACATCGAGCGATTCAACCGGGCAGTGCGTGCCGCGCTTCCACACGTGCAGAAGCCAAGGTTCATCGACAGCGAGCGATTGGCGCCGTTCAGTCCGAGGGGCTCCGATGTCGCCGTCGTGCTCGATCTAATGATCCACGACATCGACCTGCTGCTTACCCTCGTCGGCTCGGAGGCCCGCGACATATCAGCGGTGGGAGTTCCGGTACTCACACCCATGCTCGACATCGCAAACGCCCGGGTGACGTTCAACTCCGGAGCTGTCGCCAACATCACATCGAGCCGCATCTCGCGGGAGCGAAAGCGAAAGATCAGAATCTTTCAGCAGAGTGGATATCTGTCGCTCGACCTGGGAGCGGGAACCGGGGAATTCTTCCGGCTCCGCTCCGATATCGATCCCCTCTCGATTCGTTCCGCGCCAGCCGACATCACAGCGTTCGTTGATCGAATCAAGCTCGACGCGCCGGACGGAGAGCCGTTGAAGCTCGAGCTGGAGAGCTTCGTTTCGGCACTCAAGGGGAAGAGCCCTGTGGTCGTCACCGGCGAGGAGGGCAGAATGGCGCTGGGTGTGGCGCTTCGGATTGTGAAGGAGATCGAGCGGACTCTCCCGTCGCTGGTCGGGCACACGCATCACCATGCGTAAGGTGCTGTTCGTCGCCGGAGAAGCTTCTGGCGACCTCCATGCGGCGGGTGTGGCGGCCGCGCTGAGACGCATCCGGCCCGAGCTATTGCTCGCGGCCGTCGGAGGACGGCGACTGGCGGAGGAGGGCGTGCAGCTGATTCACCGCGACGAGCAGCTTGGCGTAATGGGCTTCCTCGAGGTGCTCAAGCACGTGCCGCGACACTTCCTCTTGTTGCGTACGATGCGAAAGATGTTCGAGCGCGGCGAGGTAGCTGTGTTGATCCTCATCGACTATCCGGGCTTCAATATGAAGGTGGCGGCGGCGGCGAAGCGTACCGGGGTGCCGGTGCTTTACTACGTGACACCGCAGGTCTGGGCATGGGGGGCCGGCCGGATTCCCAAGCTTGCCCGACTCATCACCAAGGCCGCCGTCATCCTTCCGTTCGAAGAGCCGCTGCTCCGAGGCTTCGGCATCGACGCGACGTTCGTCGGCCATCCACTGTTGGATCGCGCCATCGACATGCCGACCAAGGTGGAAGCCCGCGAAGCGCTCAGGTTAGCACTCAATACGCCTGTGCTCGCCCTATTCCCCGGCAGTCGCCAACAAGAGATCGATCGCCACATCGACGATTTTGTAGCGACGGCCAAGGAACTTCAGCGCAGGATTCCTGGTTTGCAGGTGCTAGTCAGTGTCGCGCCCACCGTTGCTCTCGACTCCAGGCGCTGTCCATTTCGGCTCGTGCACTCGGCGTCTCTGAGCGTTCTGCGGGCAGCCGATGTCGCTCTCTGCAAGAGCGGAACGACCACCCTCGAGGCAGCGATTGCCGACTGCCCGTTGATTGTGGCTTATCGAACTGGCCGGATCAATTATGCGGTAGCGAGGCGAGTGGTGAAGGTGCCGAACATCGGTCTCGTGAACGTCGTCGCCGGAAGGGAAGTCGCGCAGGAATTCATACAGGATGAGATCGAGCCGTCGATGATGGCGGACGCACTGGCCGAGATACTGAAGGATGGGCCGCGACGGCAGGAAGTTCTGGCAGGACTGGCCGAAGTGCGCTCAAGGCTCGGCTCGCCCGGGGCGGCGGACCGCGTCGCGCAAATGGCCAGCGGCCTCGCTGGCACCCGAGGATGAGCAGCGAGACGGAAGTCTTCCCGTGGCGGTCGCGCGCGGCGCTCCTGCTGGGCAGAGGCGTCCTTCAGGGGCTGGCGCGAACGTGGCGATTTCGAATAGTGAACGCCCAAGCAATCGATGATCTACGCGGTGCGAAGCGGAACTTCATCTTCTCGCTCTGGCACGGACAACTGCTGCCGCTGCTTTGGCACCATCGCGACGAGGGAGTTGTCCTCCTGATCAGCGAGCACCGCGACGGTGAGCTTGTTGCGCGCGCGGCGCAGTCATTGGGTTACGCGCTCGTCAGAGGGTCGACGACACGCGGAGCTGATCGCGCACTGATTTCAATTATTCGCGAGCTTCAGGCAGGACGGGAAGTAGCGATTACACCCGACGGGCCAAAGGGACCCGCAGGGAAATATGCTCCGGGAGCCTTGATCGCGGCGCAGAGGTCGGACTCAGTAATTCTTCCGGTAGTTGCGGTTGCGGACCGGGCCTGGCGCTTGAAAAGTTGGGATCGTTTCATGATACCCAAGCCGTTCGCGCGAATCACGGTGGCCTACGGAAAGCCAACGAAGGTGCTCGCAGCCACCCCTCGTGCGGCGGCGGAAGAAGGTCCGCGGTTCGAGGCTCTCATGAGTGAAACTATCGGGAAGGCTGGTGGCTGATCCTCGCCGATTGGTCGAGGCGGTGTGGACTGGACGCGGGAAGACGGCGCGCGCAGTGCGAGCGTTGCTTGCTCCCGCCGAGGCGCTATACGGTGCCGTGATCGCGACGAGAGGGAAACTTTACGATTGGGGAATCTTTCGAGCGACCGGATTCTCGGTGCCCGTCTTGAGCATCGGGAATCTGTCGGTGGGCGGGACCGGCAAGACGCCCGTCGCCGCTTGGTTTGCCCACAAGTTTTCGGAGAAGGGCGCGGCTCCGGCAATCGTGTTGCGCGGCTACGGCGGCGACGAGATCATCGTGCACAGACGACTGAACGAGGGGATCCCCGTCGTCGCCTTTGCCGATCGAGTCCGCGCCATTCGTGAGGCGATCGCTGACGGAGCGAATGTGGTAGTCCTGGACGACGCCTTTCAACACCGACGCGCCGGGAGGGATGCCGATGTCCTTCTCGTGAACGCCGACGCGTGGGCGGGGAAGCCTCGACTGCTTCCCGCCGGACCGTGGCGCGAGCCCCTTCGGTCAGCCCGGCGAGCGACACTCGTGATAATCACGCGAAAGACAGCGGACAGATCAGCGGTGGCGGACGTGAAGCGCGCACTCGCCAACGCCGCTTCTCACGTCCCGGTTGCAACCGTGCACATCGCACCGGGTGAATTGAGGAGCACCGCAACCGGTCATACTCTTCCGCTCCACACGTTGCGGGGAGCGGACCTCACCGCGATCGCCGCGATCGCGCAACCCGATACGTTTTTTCAGCAGCTCACCGAGCTGGGCGCAGTCGTTCGGCCTTTCAGCTTCCCTGATCATCATGCATTTACGCGAGCCGAGGCGCGTGCTCTCGCGGCGGAGGCAGGCAATTCCGATTTCGTCGTTTGCACTCTCAAGGACGCCGTGAAACTGGAGTCGTTATGGCCTGCCGAAGCGGGGTCATTATGGTATGTTTCACAGCGTTTGCGAATCGAGGACGGACAGGAGCACATCGACCGTCTGCTCGAGAATCTGCTGTCCCCCGCAACCTGAAACCGACTTCTCGACACAGGATCGACACTCGAACTCATGGCAACTGACATTCGAATTCCTGCGCATAAGCTTGTTCGACCCGATAAAGACCGGTTCCTTGACGAGGAAAATCCATTCGAGGCGATGATGTCGCGCTTCGACAAAGCCGCCGAGCTTCTCGATCTCGAGCCCGGATTGTACAAGGTGCTTCGCCAGGCCGAGAAGCAGGTGATCGTGTCGATCCCGGTCATGCTGGATAACGGCCAGGTCGAAGTGTACGAAGGATATCGGGTTCAATACAACACGTCGCGCGGCCCGGCGAAGGGCGGCATCCGATTCGACCTGCAGGTCACGCTTGAAGAGGTGAAGGCGCTCGCCGCCTGGATGACGTGGAAATGCGCAGTAGTCAACATTCCGTTCGGCGGCGCCAAGGGCGGTGTCAAGTGCGACCCGCAAGCGATGAGCGCGGCGGAGCTCGAGAAACTGACTCGTCGCTATACGTCAGGAATCATCAACATGCTCGGACCCGACACCGACGTGCCGGCGCCTGATGTCAATACAAACGAGCGCGTGATGGCCTGGGTAATGGATACGTACTCGATGCATGTTGGCCACACGGTCACGGCTGTCGTGACAGGAAAGCCCGTGGAACTGGGCGGATCGCTGGGACGACGCGAAGCGACTGGCCGTGGCTGTATGATCGTAACCAAGGAGGCGCTCAAGCACCTCGGAATGCCGGTGAAGGGGACGACCGTTGCCGTGCATGGATTCGGAAACGTCGGCTCGGTTGCGGCCGAGCTGCTTACGCGTGAAGGTTGCAAGGTCGTCGCGATCGGCGACCGGTCTGTCTCGGTCTACAATGCGGCTGGCATCGATATCGATGAAGCGATCGCGTACGCGAAAAAGCACCGCTCGCTCGAAGGCTACGGCAAGGCGGAGGTGATCTCGGGAGCGGATCTGCTGACGCTCGATGTCGATGTGCTGCTTCCCGCGGCGCTCGAAAATGTAATCACGACGAAGAACGCGAAGGACATAAGAGCACGGATCATCTGCGAGGGCGCCAATGGACCAACTACGGCGGCGGCTGACTCGATACTCGATGAGAATGGCATCTTCGTCATCCCCGACATTCTTGCCAACGCTGGCGGAGTCACGGTTTCCTACTTCGAATGGGTGCAGGATCGCGGCGGGTATTTCTGGCCGGAGGATCTGGTTAACGAGCGTCTCGAGACAATCATGCGCCGCAGCTTCAATGATGTGCTCGATCTCTCGCGCCAGCGTCGCGTGAACATGCGCACCGCCGCCTACATGGTCTCGATCGACAGAGTGGCCAGCGTCCACAAACTCCGCGGCATCTACGCGTAGATGCGACTTGTCGTCGCCGTCGTGGGCAAGACGCGCAGTGCCGCGCTAGGCGAAGCGATCCGGGACTACGAGATACGAGCGGCGCGGTACTGGCCGCTCGACGTGCATGAGGTCCGTGAAGAGCGCGCAAGCGGAATCCCGGTCGACAAGGTGAAAGAGCGCGAGGGATTACGACTCTCGGCAAAAGTGCCCGAGCGAGCGGAGACCGTGGCTTGCGATGTTGGCGGCAAGTCACTCAGCTCGGCGGAATTCGCCGAGTTTTTGCGGACGGCGCGTGATCAGGACCGCGATCTGGCCTTTCTGATCGGCGGAGCATTCGGGCTTGCGTCCAGTGTCACGACCAAGTCGACGATGAGGCTTTCGCTGGCGCCGTGGACGCTCCCCCACGAGATCGCACGTCTGGTGCTGGCAGAGCAGATCTACCGGGCGGGGACGATCGTTCGTGGTGAGCCGTACCACAAGTGACACTCGTTCGCGACGGTGCTGCGAGAATGAACGCGTCGGGCTCGCAGGAGGCGGATTGGTTCGAGCAGTGGTTCGGGGAGGACTATCTACACATCTACCAGCATCGCGATGAGCAAGAGGCGGAGCACGCCATCGAGCTGATCGCCTCGAATCTCGCCGGTCGCGAGATCGATTCCGTACTCGATCTGGGCTGCGGTGCGGGCCGTCACACGAAAGTATTATTCGAGCGGTGGTGGACAGTCGGGCTGGATCTCTCCATGGCGCTCCTCAGGGTCGCTCGAAAGGAATCACCCGATGCGCCGTACGTGCGCGCCGATATGAGGGAGCTTCCGTTCGCCGACGAGAGCTTCGATCTGGTCGTGAATCTCTTCACGAGCTTCGGTTATTTCGAGGAGGATAGCGAACATGCCCGCGTTCTGGCTTGTGTACGCGCCGCTACGCGACGCGGCGGAACATTCGTCATCGACTTTCTCAACGCGAGTCAGGTGCGCCGCGATCTCGTTCCATACGATGAGCGCGTGGAGAACGGCATCACCATCGAGCAGAGGCGCACAATCAGCGGCGACGACAGATTCGTCGAGAAGAGAATAAGGCTTCGCGAGCGCGGCAAGGAATACATCGAGCGGGTGCGCCTGCTGTCCGCGGCGGACCTCGAGCGGATGCTCACGGCGGCAGGCTTCGACGTGTCGAAGCGCTTTGGCGATTACAGCGGTGATGGCTGGTCCGAGAACTCGCCCCGCACGATACTTTTCGCGAGCCGCCGATGAATCCTCTAATTATTAGCCAACCGCTCGCTGGCAATCCGCTTGCTGCCGCGGCGATCTCGGGCAATACTCCGCCGGGTTGGTACGAGCCGGTCCCCACGGATGCGGCATCGTGGCGGGAACGTATAGAGTCGGTCCGATCGGATTTTCCGGATGACTGGCTGGCGAAACTGGCGCCCGCTTTCGAGGCGACGGGAAAAGCCAGGGAAAGACTCGAGGCGTCGAGCAATGGACGAGGCGTGGTGGTCACCACGGGCCAGCAGCCTGGTCTCTTCGGCGGGCCGGTATACACTCTCACCAAAGCGCTGAGCGCACTCGCGATCGCCGACTCACTTCAGGAGGCCACTGGCGTTCCGGTCGCGCCGGTATTCTGGGCGGCAACTGACGACACCGACTTCAAAGAGGCGAGCAGCACAGCCGTCTCGTTTCCCGGCGGTGCGCAGCTGCTCCGTATCGATCACGTCCAAGCGCTCGGTCAGACAATGGCGACGATGCCACTCGGCGACGTATCGGCGCAGCTGGAAGCGCTGAGGCAGGCCGCGGGCTCGACAATCGACCCCACACCGATCGAGCTGCTCGAGCGATTCTACACGACGGGCCAAACGATCGGATCCGCATACGTGTCATTTCTACGCGCCCTTCTTGCGCCACTCGGTATCGCTGTGATCGATGCGTGGCACCCTGCGACTCGTGCCGCGGCCGCACCATTACTGAGCAGTGCTCTCCAGAAGGCGGGCGACATTGCCGCCAAAATCTCGCAACGCAATCAAGAGATCGAGAAAGCAGGATTCACTCCTCAGGTTCAGGAAGTGCCCGGCCTCTCCCTCGTCTTCAGCTCGGGATCTGGTGGACGCAAGCGCATCCCAATCAAGGCGGCAGGGAAGCAGGTCGCGTCCGAGGACAGAGGCCCTAACGTGTTGCTGCGCCCGGTCGTGGAGCGCGCAATCCTGCCCACGGCGACTTACATCGGAGGGCCGGCGGAGATCGCCTATTTCGCGCAGGTCTCCCCAATCGCACAGACGCTCGGGGTCGCAACGCCGGCGATTGTTCCCAGGTGGTCCTGCACGATAATCGAGCCCCATGTCGAGAAGATTCTCGAAAAGCTCCATCTCCTCCCCGAAGATTTCCGGGATCCGCACGAGGTGGAGGCGCGCGTTGCACGAGCGCAATTGCCGAAGCGCGTCCTCGACGAGCTCAACGCCACGCGCGTTCTGCTCGACAAAAAGCTGGACGAGCTGAGCGATGCGGTTGAGAAGGAACGCGCGCCCGTGGGTCCCGCTGTAACAGGGGGACTGCGCGCGAATCTCGTGCGGCGCCTGGAACGTTTCGAGCGAAGGCTCGTCGCGGCCGCGAAGAAACAGCGCGCCGACATCATGCAGGAGATCGGCACGGCGCGCGGGTCCCTTTATCCTCTGGGCAAGGCGCAGGAGCGAGCGCTCAACTTCGTGCCGCTTCTTGCGCGTTATGGACCCGGTTTCCGCGACGAAATGCTCGAAGAAGCGCGTGGCCACGCGAAGAGACTCGTCGGGGTAAACAGGCCGCGCGAAGCAGCCGTCCCAGCACGAGGTCGTTCGTGACCAACGGGGCAGATCAGGACGAAGAGGATCGATCGCTTCCAGCTTTTCCCGCGCCCCAAGCCGATGAAGTAACCGAGGCCGCTCCACCGATCGAACGGCGCGCGACGCCACGCGCGACCGGGAAGGCGTTCGATAGATCCAGAGGCGCAGCATTCTTGGTAGGCTCTGGCATTCTCCTGAGCCGGTTGGCCGGACTCATTCGCCAGACGATGATGGCGCGATACCTCGGAGCCGGAATGGCCGCCGATGCGTTCAACGCGGCGTTCCGCATCCCCAACATGCTTCAGAATCTGTTCGGCGAGGGTGTGCTCTCCGCTTCGTTCATCCCTGAGTATGCAGGACTCCTGGGTAGAGGGGATGAGAATGAGGCGACTCGCCTCGCCGGCGCGGTAGTGGGAATGCTGGCGCTCGTCTCGTCGATCATCGTGGCGTTGGGCGTGTTCACAGCGCCGTGGCTCGTCGCCATCATCGCGAACGGCTTTACCGGTGAGAAGCGGGAGTTGACGGTCCAGCTCACCCGAATCCTTTTCCCGGGAGCGGGACTGCTCGTCTTCTCTGCCTGGTGCCTGGGAATCCTCAACAGTCACCGACGCTTTTTCATGTCGTACACCGCGCCGGTGCTCTGGAATCTGGCGATGGTAGTGACGCTCGTATTCTTCCACAAGGGGCACACGGAGGTTCAGCTCGCTGTCTATCTCGCCTACGGCTCCGTCGTGGGAAGCGCCCTTCAGTTCGGAATTCAGATTCCGCAGGTCATGTCTCTCGCGCGGGGAGTAAGACCGCGACTGACGGCCGCCGCGGACAGCGTGCGGAACGTCTTTCGAAACTTCGTTCCTGCGTTCGTTGGGAGAGGAGTCGTCCAGCTCAGTGCGTACGTCGATGCGTGGCTTGCGAGCTATCTTGGCAACGGGGCCGTCTCGTCGTTCACGTACGCACAGGCGATATACGTCCTTCCAATCAGCCTCTTTGGAATGGCGATATCTGCGGCGGAGCTGCCCACCATGTCCCGCGCACAGGGAACGGCCGCAGAGATTGGCGCGTACTTGCGCGCGCGACTCAGCGATGGCCTCGACCGCATCGCGTATTTCATCGTTCCAAGCGCGGTTGCACTCTTCGCACTCGGTGACCTCATCGTCCACCTGCTGTTCCAGAGCGGGAGATTCCAACGCGGCAACACAATCTGGGTGTGGCAGATTCTCATCGGATCGACTGTCGGAATACTCGCGTCGACCATGGGTCGTCTTTACTCGTCTACGTTCTACGCGCTGCGTGACACGAAGACGCCGCTGCGATATGCAGTGGTCCGGGTGATTCTGACCACCGGACTGGGATATTTCTTCGCGCTGGTTTTGCCTGGCCTGCTGGGGGTCGACCGCAAACTTGGTGCGGCAGGCTTGACCGCGTCGGCCGGCCTCGCTGGTTGGGTCGAGTTCTATTTGCTGCGGCGCGAAATGGATAAGAGAATCGGCCGCACCCGGCTTGTACCGGCACGCATGGCACGTCTGTGGGGGGCAGCGCTCGCTGGAGCCGCGCTTCCGTGGGCGTACAAGCTGGTGGCGGACCGCGGCGCTCCGCTTCTCTCCGCGCACGAGAACGCCGTGGGCACGAAGTCCATGGCTCTCGCGCTGCTCTGCCTGTACGGACTCGCGTACCTCGGCATTACCGCCGCGTTCGGAATCCCGGAGGCAAAAAACGTTTTCGATCGCGGCAGGCGACTGTTCAACCTTGCACTGCGCCCGAAGTGAACCGGCCTTTTCACGGGTGGTATAATTACACATGCTGCCCGTTCCCGACACTGTTGCAACAAAACTCCTCCACCTTCCCGACGGACCGGGTGTCTATCTCTGGAAGGGAAGGGACGGGACTACACTCTATGTAGGCAAAGCGAAGCGCCTGCGCTCACGCGTGCGCAGCTATTTCGCCAACGACCAGCTGGAAAGCCCAAAAACGCGGCACCTCGTCGGCCTCATCGCAGACCTCGAGACGATCGTTGTCCCCAGCGAAGCACACGCACTGATCCTCGAAGCAAACCTGATCAAGGAGTATCGTCCGCGGTTCAACATCGCGCTGCGGGACGACAAGTCCTATCCGTACATCAAGGTGACCGTGCAGGAACCCTTTCCCAGGGTATTCGTGACGCGCCGGTTGGAAGACGATGGGGCGAGCTATTTCGGACCGTACACCGATGTGGGTGCGATGCGCCGCAGTCTCAACGTGGTGAAGAGAATCTTCACGGTACGTAGCTGCAACTACGACATGCCGGCTCAGATGCCGGAGCGGCCGTGCCTCGACTACTACATCAAGCGATGCAAGGCGCCGTGCATCCTGGCGCAGTCGCAACAGGAATACCGCGCGATGATCGACGAAGTGGTGCTTTTCCTCTCGGGACGTCCCGACGAGGTCGTGCGCAGGGTGAAGGAGCGCATGGATCTCGCATCCGAGGAACTCGACTTTGAGCGCGCCGCGGAACTGCGCGACGTCCTTCACCACCTCGAGCAGATGGAAGAGCCCACCGTCGTTCTCGAGGTGGAGGGCGGTGACCGCGACGTGATCGGATACGCGCGAGATGGCGACGACGCCTGTATCACGGTCCTGCGGATCAGAGGCGGTAAGCTACTGTCGCGAGAGCAGCGCTTCTTGACGAACATCGAGGGTGAAGAAGACGCCGACGTCCTAACGGTATTTCTCGCGGGGAGCTATGTCGGCATGCAGGAGAAAGCGCGACAGCTTCTGCTCCCATTCGATTTTCCCGATCGCGAGCTGATCGAGCAGACCCTTCCCGATAGCAGGATCGTGATTCCTCAGCGCGGACCCCGGCGAAATCTCATCGCCCTGGCCGAGCAGAATGCCCGTCATTTGCTCGAGGAGCTCAAGCTCTCCTCGCTGGAGGCAGACGAGCGCGCCGGGGATCCGGTCTATGAGCTGGGCAGGGAGCTGGGGCTACAGCGACTGCCGCGGTCGCTCGTCTGCTTTGATATTTCAACGACGCAAGGCACCGATACTGTCGGTTCCTGCGTCTGGTTCGAGAACGGACGTCCGAAGAGGAGCGAGTACCGCAAGTTCAAGGTGAAGACGGTCGAGGGTTCGGACGACTTTGCGTCGATTCAGGAAGTGGTTCGCCGGTACTTCGAGCGGCGGCTGAACGAAGAAAAACCGCTGCCCGACCTGATCGTGATCGACGGAGGCAAAGGTCAGCTTTCCGCCGCCCATGCCGCCATCCGGGAGCTAAGCTTGGCGGATCGCCCGTTGATCAGCCTTGCCAAGCGGGACGAAGAGGTCTTCATCTGGGGTCGCGAAGAGCCCCTCAGACTCTCGAGACGCTCGCCTGGACTCAGGCTTTTGCAGCAGGCGCGGGACGAGGCCCACCGCTTCGCCGTGACCTACAACCGGAAGCGTCGGTCGATGCGAACGGTGACCTCCGAGCTCCTTAAGGTCCCCGGCATCGGCCCGGTAAAGCGGCGCCAGCTGCTCAAGGAATTCGGCAGCGTGCAGGGAGTCCGGGACGCGAGCGAGGAGGCCATCGCCAAGCTCCCTGGCTTTAACGCTGAGCGCGCCCGTAAGCTTCTGGAGTCCCTCGCGGCAACCGCCCCGGTTTAGCAGAACGCGACCGGGTTTCCACACGAATTAGAGAGAGCTAAAGTTCAGTAATTCCTTGACTTCGCTCTCTTTAGCTCTAAATTACTTGAGCTATGGTAAAGGTTTCTCGCGTCGAACAAAAAAGCATCGCTGAGGAGCTCGGGATCCAGCCGGGCACGGAGTTGCTCACCGTAAATGGGCGCCCGCTCGCGGACTTCCTCGACTGGGAATTCCTTACCGCTGATGAAGAGCTTGTAATCGAGGCTCGCCAACCCGATGGCGAGGAAGTCATCTATGAGCTGGAGCGCCTTGACGGTGAGCCCCTAGGGATCTCGCTCCAGCCTCCATCCGTGCGACGCTGCGCCAACAAGTGTGAGTTCTGCTTCATCGAGGGACTGCCGCCCGGGCTGCGCAAGCCGCTCTACATTCGCGATGACGACTACCGGCTGTCATTTGCCTACGGGAATTTCGCGACGCTTTCCAATGTGAAGGAACGCGACATCGAGCGCATCCTCGAGTATCGACTGTCTCCACTCTACGTCTCCGTTCACGCGACCAACCATGACGCGCGAAAAATCCTCCTCAACAACCAGCGCGTGCCCGACATCAAGGCTCAGCTTTCGCGGCTCACGCAGGGCGGCATCCAGTTTCACGCCCAGATGGTCATCGTTCCGGGGTTGAACGACGAGGAAGTGCTCGAGGAGTCTCTCACTGATCTTTGGAACATGGGGGATGCGGTTTTGTCGGCCGCTGTGGTTCCAGTCGGGCTCACTCAGTTCTCGCACCTTTACACCGGCAAGGGAATGGATCTCGACACGGCGCGCACGATCCTGATTCAGGTGGAGCGCTGGGGTAAGCGTGCGAAGAAAGAGCGTGGCGAAACCTGGGTGTTCGGATCGGATGAGCTTTACATGCTCGCCGAGAGGGAGCTGCCCGGTCCCGAGCACTATGGAGAGTTCGCTCAGATCGAGAATGGAGTGGGTTCCGTCACATCGCTGCGCATGCGCGTCAGCCAGGGCCTTGGTCGCGTTGTTCGTCGCGATGGCCAGCGCATCGGAGTGGTTACAGGGTTGGCGATGGCTCCTCTAATGGAGCCGTTGCTCGAGCACTTGCGCGAAGCGAGCGGGGCGGATTTCAAGCTGATCGTCGCCCAGAATTCACTCTTTGGTCCCACGATAACGACAGCCGGCCTTCTGGTTGGAAAGGACATCATGACAGCGCTCGGTGATCGGCACGATCTCGACATCGCGTTAATACCCGCCGAGACGATCAACGAGGACGGAATCTTTCTGGACGACTATACTCTCGAAGCCGTGCGTGAATCGTTGCCGATGCCGATCTTCCCGTCATATGACTTCATCGATGTGCTGGAGTCCGAATCGAGTGGGGTGCTCGCGTGAACCTTCCCGTCATCGCACTCGTCGGTCGTCCGAACGTGGGCAAGTCAGCGTTGTTCAACCGCATCGTTGGTGAGAACAGCGCGATCGTCAGCGACGAACCAGGGACAACCCGCGACCGGCATTTCGCGCGCGCCGAATGGAACGGCCGTCAGTTCTGGCTGGTCGATACGGGCGGGCTCACCGACGACCCGCACATCCCCATGGACCTGGAGATCAAACGCCAGGTGCTGCAGGCAATCGAGGAATCCGATCTTCTGATGCTGGTGGTCGACGCCAAGACGGGGCTCCACCCGAGCGACTCGCGAGTGGTCGACCTGCTGCGAGAAGCGCAGAAACCATGGGTGCTGGTGGCCAACAAGGTCGACGATCCCGCCTCGACAGATTTCTTCGAATTTTACGAGTTGGGTGCTGGCGATCCGGTTCCGGTCTCCGCCATAAACGGCAAGAACTCCGGCGACATGCTCGATGTGCTCGTCGAACGAATCCCAACCGCCGCGGCAGAAGTTCCCGACGCGCTGCGGGTGGCCGTGGTCGGCCGACCAAACGTAGGCAAGTCATCCATCATCAACCGCTTGCTCGGCGAGGAGCGGCTGGTCGTCGCCGACACGGCGGGGACAACCCGAGACGCGATTGATACGCCAATGATGTTTCACGGGCGCGAGCTGATCTTCGTCGATACCGCGGGACTCCGGCGCCAGTCGAAGGTAGAGGATGGAATCGAGTTCTACTCCTCGCTCAGGACCAGGCGTGCGATCGAGCGATCAGACATCTGCATTCTCGTTCTCGATGCCGTCGAAGGCCTGCACAACCAGGATCTGAAGATTGCGGCTCTGGCGTGGGAGAGCGGCCGGGGTCTGATCGTGGTGGTGAACAAGTGGGATCTCAAGGACAAGGAAAACAACACCGCCGCCAAATTCGAGAAGGAAGCGCAGGAGAAGGCTCCATTTCTCAAGTTCGTTCCATTCGTGTTCACGTCGGCCTTGAGCGGACAGCGCGTGACGAAGATTCTCGAGCTGCTGCTGGAAGTGGACCTCGAGAGACATAAGCGCATCACAACGTCCCAGGTGAACACCACCCTCGCGGATATCGTCGGCAGGCGTCAGCCGCCACAGGCCGCCGGCCGCGAAATCAAGTTGAACTACGCGACGCAGGTCGAGACCGCGCCGCCGGTGATCGCAGTGTTCGGGAACAATCCCGATCTCGTCCAGGAGCACTATGTGCGATACTTGCACAATGGCTTCCGCGAGGCATGGGGATTTCGCGGCAATCCTTTACGCATCATCATGCGCCGGAAATCCGCGTAGATGGCGCCGGTTGTCGGCCTCATCATCGCCTACCTGGCCGGCTCCATACCGTCGGCGTACATCGCCGGCAAACTGCGCGGCGTCGACCTCCGCAAGCACGGCTCCGGCAACCTCGGAGCGACGAACGTCGTGCGCGTCCTGGGCGCAAAGACAGGCGCCGTCGTATTCATTGCCGATCTTCTGAAGGGTTTTCTCCCGGTCTACTTCCTGCCGATTTACACCGAGACACTAAGACCCGAGCTGTGGGCGCTAGTATACGGCGTCGCGGCGATAGCCGGTCACGTCAAGCCCATTTTTCTCCTCGGGAAGGGGGGAGGGAAGGGAGTGGCGACTGCGAGCGGTGTGTTCCTGGCACTCGCGTTCGTCCCCATGCTTGTCTCCGAGGTAGTGTGGATCGCTACGTTCTACTTCACGCGATACGTCAGCCTCGCCTCTCTTCTCGGTGCGGCTGTCCTGCCGATCGCGATCCTGGCGTGGTACCGTGATCCGCAGTCACTGGTTTTCATTGCGAGCGTGATCATAGCGGCGTTCGTGTTCTGGACGCATCGCGCCAATATCGGACGCCTGCGGCGCGGTGAGGAGCATCGGTTCGTGAAAAAGGAAAGCGAAGCCTGATGCGTTGCGCGGTGGTCGGAGCCGGTGCGTGGGGCACCGCGCTGGCGGATCTTCTGGCGCGTAACGGGCACGACGTGAGGCTTTGGGCCTACGAGCCCGACGTGGTGGAGACCATCAACCAGAAGCATGAGAACGTGCGATTTCTGGGTGGTCACCCGCTTTCACCATTGCTCGAGGCGGTCGGCGACATCGGTCGAGCGGTAGAGGGAACGGAATTGGTCACGCTCGCGACCCCGTCGCACGTATTGCGCAGGATCGTGAAGTCGGCAGCCGCCTCTTTGCCGCGGGGAGCACCACTCGTTGTAGCTACCAAGGGAATTGAAAACGTGACGCTCTGTCTCATGACAGAGGTTGCGGAGCAGGAGGTTTCTGGCGCCACGGTCGTCGCTTTGTCGGGGCCGAGCTTCGCTGTGGAAGTTGTCAGCGGGCAGCCTACGGCGGTGGTCGTAGCTTCCAAGCGAGAGCAGGCGGCCGCTACTACACAGCGGGCTTTCAGCTCTACGTACTTTCGCGCCTACACGCATACAGATGTGATCGGAGTCGAGCTCGGTGGCGCACTCAAGAACGTGATGGCCGTCGCGACTGGAATCGCCGAAGGCTTGGGACTCGGCTTCAATGCCAGGGCCGCACTCGTAACTCGCGGCCTCGCCGAGATGACGAGACTCGGATCCGCGCTCGGCGCGCAGCAGAGCACGTTCGCCGGGTTGGCGGGCCTTGGTGATCTCGTGCTCACGTGCACGGGCTCGCTCAGCCGCAATCGGGCGGTCGGGGTCGAGCTGGGGAAGGGAAGAAAACTGGATGATGTTCTCAGGGACAGGGAAACCGTCGCGGAAGGTGTCATCACCGCGCAAAGCGCGCGCGCGCTGGCCGCGCGAGAGGGAATCGAGATGCCGATTGTCGATACCGTGAATCGCGTACTTTTCGAGGGTCAACCAGCTCGCAGCGCCATCGCCGCGCTGATGACGAGAGAGCTCCGAGCGGAGGTAGATCGATGAAAGCGAAAGAACCGGTGCAGGAATTCTTCTCCATCGGCGACGTGTGCACGCTGACGGATCTCAAGCCGCACGTGCTCCGTTACTGGGAGAGCCAGTTCAAGTTTCTTCATCCCGCAAAGAACCGATCTGGAAACCGAGTTTACCAGCGGCGCGAGATCGAGCTCATCATGCTGGTCAAACAGCTACTCTACACCGAGAAGTACACCATAGACGGTGCGCGCCAGAAGATCGACGAATACAGGAAGAGCGGCGAGCTTCGCTCGGTAGCGCGTTCGGCACTCGATTCGCAGGCCGTCGAGTCCATGGAGAGCGAGCTGCGCTCCATCCTGGCGATTCTCGACGGACAGCCCGAAGAGAAGGGGATCAACAGTTGATCGAGCCGCTTGTAGTAATCGTGCCGGCCTATAACGCCGAGCCGACCCTCGCAAAGGTCGTCAAGGATGTGCGGCGCAACCTGCCCGGTGCCTGGATTGTCGGAGTCGATGATGGTTCGACGGATGGCTCGCGGAAGCTGTTGCGGACGGTAGCGGACGAAACCATCGAATTCGATCAGAATCGTGGAAAAGGGGCAGCACTTCGGGCCGGGTTCGATGCAGCCCTCAGGAAGGGCGCAGCCGCGGTGCTCACGATTGATTCGGATGGCCAGCACGACGCTGCTTTCGCACCCGCGATCGTTGGCGCGCTTGATCGCGCGGACATTGTGATTGGCACGCGGGATCTCTCGGGCAAGGCGGTGCCCAAGCATCGGCGGATTGCCAACATGATCTCCTCGGCTGCCACACGTGCGGTTTCCGGTGGAAAGGTGCGCGACAGCCAGTCCGGCTATCGCGCCATGAAAGCGGATGTTCTGCGCAAGGTCCACGGAGAAGGCGATCGCTACGAGTTCGAAACTGATTTCATCATTCGCGCGGCCCGCGCCGGGTTCACGACGGTCAACGTGCCGATCTCTACTATCTACGGATCGCCCAGCTATTTCCGGGAATTTCGGGACGCGTGGCTCGTGATCAAAGTCCTGTGGCGCCACCGCGCGGGGGTATTAAAGCGTTGAGGCTACTGTGCACCAACGACGACGGAATACTCGCCCAAGGCCTGGCGTGCATGATCGAGGCAGCCGAGACGCTGGGGGAGATAACAGTCGTCGCTCCGGATCGCGAGCAAAGCGCGACGAGCCACTCACTCACTCTTCACCATCCAATCAGGCCGATCGAGCGCGGGGAGAGAAGATTTCAGGTGGACGGCACGCCTACCGATTGCGTAATGCTGGCGGTCGAAGCGCTCATGCCGGAGCGGCCGGATTTCGTTCTGAGCGGGATCAACCATGGGCAGAACATGGGTGAGGACGTGCTCTATTCGGGGACAGTCGCCGCGGCGATGGAGGGGTTGTCGCTGGGGATACCGTCGGTTGCCATCTCCTTCGCCGGCGGCGATCTCAGGGCGGACGTCAGCATGTTGCGCGACCAGATCGAGCCGTTGCGGAACCTGCTCAAGCACGTCTTCTCGTTGCGACCGTTTCCGGAGCACACTCTTCTGAACATCAACATGCCGCCCTTGCGCGGGGACGACATCATGGGCGTTCGCCTCACCCGTCTCGGGAGAAGGGTCTACTCGGATTCTCTCAAGCCAATGCAAGATCCATGGGGACGCCAGATCTATTGGATCGGCGGCGGATCGATTGAGTGGTCGGGAGAAGAGACTTCGGATTTTCGCGCTATACAGGAAGGCTACATATCCGTCACACCTTTGCACCTCGATCTGACTCATCACGCAATGCTCGCTTCGGCGGAGAGGTGGTGGCCGCTCCCTTAGAGCACGAGTTCCGCGGTCCGCGCCGGCGACTCGTCGAGCTGCTGCATGAGCAGGGCATCAAGGATCTCGCTGTCCTCAACGCGATAGACAAGACGCCGCGACATCTCTTCGTTCCCACCGGTGTCCGCCACCGCGCTTACGAAGACTCGGCGCTGCCGATAGGAAATGGACAGACCATTTCACAGCCATCGATTCACGCGCGCTATCTCGAGCTGCTGAAGCTCAAAGGCAACGAGAAGGTGCTGGAGATCGGAACGGGATCTGGTTATCAAACGGCGTTGCTCTCGCTCCTGGCGGGGCAGGTTTTCTCGATAGAAAGAATTCCGGCGCTGCTCGATAAGGCGCGTGAGACGATTCACCAGATTGGTGCGCGCAATATCTCCTTTCTCATGGGCGATGGCACGCTGGGTTGGCGGCAGTACGCGCCGTACGACGCGATACTCGTCGGCGCCGGCGCCCCCGAAGTGCCATCGACATATCAGGAGCAATTGACCGAGGGAGGACGTATTCTTATTCCGCTCGGCGATCGGGAAGAACAGACATTGTACATGTTCACGCGTCACGGTGATAAGCTCGAGCGGGTTGAAATCGCTCCGGTGCGGTTTGTGCCGCTTGTCGGCAAATACAGCTGGGAGGGTTTGTAGTGGCACAATCGCTCCATCGTCCATTCATTCCGCATCGCACTCCGACAACGGCGCAGCCCGCGGTGAATGCGTCGGAGTTCCGGTTGTCGCGGCCGTTCGTTCCGGGAGAGGAGCGCGCGGCGACAACGGTGTTCCGAGCTGAACTCACGGGCAGCACGCAACGGGAGTCTTCCTCGTCGCTCAAGCCGATCGAGGACTTCCTCGACCGGTCACCGGAGAGGGCGGCGCCTGCCGCTCGGGAGTCGAACGGCGATGATTTCTCCTCGGATTATGAGGAAGTGACCGACGAGCTACCGCCCGTCGAGCATTTTCTCGATCCTCTGCCTCCCGTAGACGAGTTCGCACCGGGGAGCCCGATGGCGCTCGAAGGGAACGCGAGCGGTGAACCATCAAGCAGTCTGGCGTCAGAGTGGGCTGAAATGGATTGGCAACAGTACAATTGGGAAGCTGTGGCTGCGTTGGGCGAAAGTGGCGACGCCGCCGCGTCGAACGACTGGGCCGCTACGGATTGGGATGCCAACCGGACGCGCGCAAAGGATGTGCGGCCAACAGCTGCCGACGCGATCGCCAGCGCGCTGGATCAGATCGCCCAGAGGATCAGAGACGGCGATGTGTCGGTTCCCATGCCCGGAGGGGAGAACGACCCTGCAACCATCGCGGCTCAGCTTGCGGCGCTATTGGGAATCCGAAGGTAAGGTTCGAATGGAAAGCATACATCTCGAGGTTCGGGGACGTGTGCAGGGTGTCGGGTTTCGCTGGCACGTGATGAGAATTGCCAGAGAGCTTGGACTGGCGGGTTGGATCAGGAACAGGCCAGACGGAATCGTCGAGCTCGCGGCGGCGGGTGAACGCGACGCTCTGACAAGACTCGAGGCGGCGGTGAGCGCGGGGCCTCCAGGCGCTCGAGTCGAAGAAGTGCGCAAACTCGGGGCAGTGGCGGTCGATTCGCTCGAAGCTCCGTTTGGAATCACCCGATAAACTCCCAGCGCGAACACTTCTAGAAGCACCCCCTGAAGTGTAAATTCACCCCGTGAAAATCGCCGGCGCAGTGGCCACGGCGATGATCCGGATCGTGATCCTTGCCCCCGTAGCTCAGGTGGATAGAGCAGCGGTTTCCTAAACCGTTGGCCGGGTGTTCGAGTCACCCCGGGGGCACTCGGCGAGCAACGACCACCCACTCAAGGTCAACACGCAAGCGAATGACGACACCCAATATTCCGGCACGCAAACGATCGGGGGCGGACGAAGAATCCCTTACCGAATGGTTCATGCTTCATAAGCGCGAAGTCACGTGGGCAGTAGTCGCGCTCACGATCGTCGTCGGCGGTGTGTGGTTCTACGAGCGCTCGGAGTCGATCAAGGCTCAACGCGCGGAGGCGGCATACTTTCAGGCCAGGCAGTCGGCAGCGGCGGGGAACCTGCCTCTGGCTGTCTCGGACTTGGGGAAGGTCGCTACCAGGTACGAAGGGACGTCGGCCGGGACTCAAGCGGCCATGACCCTGGCTCAAATCCTCTACGACCAGAAGAAGTTCAAGGAAGGGCTGGCGGTCCTCAAGAAAGCCGAGGCAAAGGCTTCAAGAGACTTCAGCCCATCGATTCATGTTCTGGAGGCGGCTGGGTATGAAGAGCAAAAGGACCTAACTGCTGCAGCTGAACAGTACAAGCTAGCTGCTGAGGTGACGCGCTTTCCGGCCGACAAAGCCGAGTATCAGGCGGCGGCCGCCCGGGACTATATGGCCGCGGGAAAACTGGATCAAGCCAAGGCTATCTGGACCGCGTTGGCAAAGGATGATGCGGGGCCACTTTCGCCAGTTTCAGCTGAAGCGCGCGTCAGACTCGGCGAGCTCGAAGCGAAGCCCGTCAAGATCTAGCGCCAACCAAACATCAACGGGCCGCGGACAGGTGCGGCCTTTTTTTCGCCCGGTGAACCAGGGTCGGGCAGTGGCCAAAGAATGCGTTTCCTTCGATCATCGTCCTTCCTGTGGGCATATGCGTATAAGATAGATTATGTAAACTACATCTGCCCATTGAATGTGGAGAAGTTGATTGTGTCAGACCCTCTACCCTCCAAAACGCAGCCGCTGGGCCGTTTAGAGCCTTAAGGTCAGAAATCACTTGAGTTGGGTTACAGCAGCCAGCAGCCAGACCTTGCCGCGACAGTCTGTCAATCGAGGTCCCGAATCCGACCCTCGAAAACGACCCGGCCTTCCCCGCGAAGCGATGCCAGCCAGGAACCTGCGTCTCGCTCGAAACGCACGATTAGTGGGAGCGACGATCGGGTCCAAAGGGTCGTCTCATTGCCGGACTCGCCCCATGCGGCGAGCATGATGGCGGTCGCAACTGCCCCGGTCCCACAAGCGAGGGTTTCGGCTTCAACGCCTCTCTCGAACGTACGGTACGCGAAATCGCCGTCAGGCCTGCGGGAGACGAAGTTCACGTTGGCTCCTTCGACAAGCGACCGATGATGCCGCAGCTCTGAGCCTCGGCCCATGACGTCAATAGCCTCGATGTCCGGCACCTCAACTACCACGTGAGGCACTCCAACTTTGGTATAGCCGAGTCGGCGCTCGCCGGGTTGGATGCCGAGCTCTCTCGCGTCTGAGCGAACGTCCGTGACAGCCTCCAGGTCAACTTCCGGCAGGTTGTCCCTGATTCTTGCCCGGAGAGATCCAGCGGCCGTATGAAGGACGAATCCGCCGGCCTGCGCCAATCCCAACTCTACTGCGAGGCGGGTGCTGCAAAGGCTGGCGTTCCCGCACAGCGCTGCCTCGGACCCGTCGCTGTTATAGTAGCGCATCCGGACGTTTCCCTCTCCGGCCTTCTCGAGAAACACTACCCCGTCAGCTCCAATCCCGG
This sequence comes from Gemmatimonadaceae bacterium, assembly GCA_036390715.1. Taxonomy (GTDB): domain Bacteria; phylum Gemmatimonadota; class Gemmatimonadetes; order Gemmatimonadales; family Gemmatimonadaceae; genus UBA4720. The sequence goes on along the minus strand of DASWBG010000040.1, from coordinate 10,462 downwards.
TACCGCGGGCCGCCAGAGACGCGATCGTCTCGGCGTTCTCCAGGTGCGTTGTGGCGCGGGCGGACGAGTCGAAAACGACGAAGTCGTTTCCTGATCCCGTCATCTTGTAGAAACGCTGGCCTTCTTGCCGTGCCACCATTAAATCCTCCCCGTCAGACTCCACCAGCGCAGACGCCAGACCATCCAAATCGCCTCGCGCACGATTTTCTTTGACATCTTGCTCACGCCCTCGGTGCGATCTACGAAAATGATCGGTATCTCGAGAAGGCGGAAGCCGCGCTTCCAGGCGCGATAGGACATCTCGATCTGAAAAGCGTAACCATTTGATTTGATGGAGTTTAGATCGATCGACTCAAGTACATTGCGACGGAAGCATTTGAACCCACCGGTAGTATCGAAAATGGGCAAGCCGGTTACGAATCGCGCGTAGATGTTCGCGGCGTAGCTGAGAAAGAGGCGGCTCATCGGCCAGTTCACGACGTTGACGTGACCGTCCTGATAGCGGGATCCGAGGACGACGTCCGATTCCCTGATCGCCTCCAGAAACTCGGGCAGTCTCTCGGGATTGTGGGAGAAGTCGGCATCCATCTCGAATACGAGGTCGTACTTACGCTCGAGCGCCCATTGGAAACCGGCGATGTATGCCGTTCCGAGACCCAGCTTCCCCCCTCGATGAATGACATGAACCCGGGGGTTGTTCGTGGCGATCCCGTCGACGATTGCCCCGGTTCCATCTGGCGAGGCGTCGTCTACCACGAGGATTTCGAGCGACGGATCCTGGGCCAGAATTGCCGGGATCAGCCGTGCAATATTGAAACGCTCGTTGTACGTCGGGACTATGATCAGCGCGCGATCAGGCAAGTCGTCTCCGGTCGCGCCAAATGCCCGCCCCCAGCATCAGTAGTCCCAGAGCGATGGCAATCCAGGTGATCATCTTTCCCCGCTGGTACGCAGGGCTCGTGAAATTCAGCTCGATACGGCGAGCGCCGAGCGGGAGCTCTACGCCTATCAGGGTGAGGTCAGCTCGTCCGATCCGAGCGGGTTTTCCGTCGGCTGACGCAATCCAGCCCGGATAATAATTCTCCGAGACCATGAGTGAGGATCCCGCTGGGGCGGGCGCACTCAAATCGATCTGTACCTTGCCCGGTTCGTAATGGTTCACCGTTGTCGTGATTGCGAGCGGAGCTGGAAGCGATTGAACTCCCTGCGCCGCGGTGACGTTGGCCGAGGTATCGAACAACGCTGCCCGCCTGACGTCGAATCGCGGATTGACAACGGTAGCCAGTACCTGCTCGTCAGGTGCTTTGACCGCGATCGGGGTCACCCAGGAGTAAGGATTCCCGGCGTTCAGGCGATAGAGATACACTGTGTCTCCGGCAGCGTTCCGAACCGGACCCTTCGCCAGGGTCGTATTGCCGATGAACGGCAGCTCTGGAATGTTCGTCAGGAAGTATTTGGTGTTGGTGAGCGCGAGAACGTTGGGTGAGAGGAGGCGGTTCTCCTGGCTGTTCGTCCCGGTCAAATCATTGTTCTGGTCGCCGGGCGCCGCAGCGTACCGTCCGAGCTGGTTACCGTGATAGCCAAGCACATTACGAATGCGGAGAGTCATCAGCGCATCGCCGTTGAGGAATGGATCAGGCTGTGCAGTCGGCCGCACTGTAAACGCCAGCACCCGAATCGGCTGTGTCTCGGCCTTGAGCAGTTCGACGATCGGGTCGCTCGCGTAGAGAACCTTCGCCGGCGGCGAAAACATCCAATAGATCCGTTCGACACTCCACAGGTCTATCGCTACAAGTGCTGCCAGAATCCACGCCGCCGCCCGGATCGAGATCTTTTCCCGTAGCACCGCTGATCCCAGCCCGACGACAAGAGCCACGAAGGCGAACGAACGCCAGGCTCCGATTATTAAAGCGCCCCGGTTCGCCTGAACCAGATCCAGCTGTCGATCGCCCGCGAACGTCTCGGCGAAACTGGTGAGGGCGCCAGTCGAGGCGAGTACAGCGATCACGCCGCCTGCGATGAGCCAGCCGTTCATGTATTTCCGAGTCACTCTTCTTTCCAAAAAGCGCTCGGTGCCCGCACAGGCGAGGAGCGCAATCGCGAGAGTACCGACAAAGAAAATCGTTGCCGGCGCGCGGAAGTACTTCGTTCCGGGAATGATCGCGTATGGAATATGATAAAACGGCGTCGCACTCCCCAAGGACCAGAGCAACGATACCAGAAGAGCCGCGGACCAGAAGATGATCTGCTTCCGGCGCCAATCGGTGCGCAGCCCAATGTACGCAGCGCCCGCAAGCACGAGGACAATAACGCCAACATATTCGCTGTGCAGATGAATCCCGTTTCGTCCCCAATAGCCGTTCAGTATCCCTGAGAACTGAGGCAGGTATGCATTCAGCAACTCCTCCGGCGGCCAAGCGTAGGAGGTCGCGATGCGATAATCCGCCAATCCTCCCGCGCGCGGAGACCATTTTACGTATTCCCGAACGGGCAGGTATTGAACGGCTCCGATCGCAAGTCCAACGATCACCGCGAGCAACGCCAGTCCCAGTCGCCTGATCGCCACATTCCGCGGGAGCTTGATATCATCGAGCGAAGCGAAGGCGAGAAAGAGCGCGTACGATCCCGAGGCGAGCAGCATGTACTGGAGCAGCTGGGGATGGGGACTGAGGATGGACAGTCCAACGATCAGAGCGAATCCTCCCCAGCTCCAGTTCTTCCCTTCGCGGATTCCACGATAAAGCATCAACAATGCGAGCGGGAAAAGCGCGCTCACGAACAGCTTGCCGTCATGGCCGGGGGAGACCGACGATGCAATCTGGCCGCTCATCATGTAGGCCAGCCCGCCAATGAGCGCGCCGTAGAATCCGTACCCGATTCCGCGCAGGAACACGTACGTAAAAAGGCCGGCCAGAAAAATGTGGATGATGAATCCCCATGTCATGGCTACGTCCGTGGGCATGATCATCCGCAGCAGAAAGGTCGGATAAAAAATGTCACCGTGCATCGCCGCGATGTATGGCATTCCGCCAAAGAGATAGGGATTCCAGAGCGGGAAATGCCCAGTCGCTCTGAGCGTGGTCGCCGCAAACTCGCGAAAGGCATAACCGGCGATGTACTGATCGCTGTGCGGGTTCACCAGGAACCTCCCCGCCAGCGCCGGATACCCGAGTGTGAGCGTCGACAATGCGTATACGAGCGCGGCCCAACCCAACGCGAAACGCGGCGCCGGGGGCGCCGCGGATGTGTCAGCGGAATTCGCAGAGTGCCGCGGGGACTTATCTCGTAGCTGGGCCATTGTCGTTCAGTTCGGTGAAGACTTTCGGGTTGTGCCCGCGGCAATATACAATCCGCTCGGCACCAGTTCGACGATTGTCAGCCACAGGCGGGCCGCGATGGCTACGAGCGCCGCGTCCGCTTCGTTGGCAAGCCCAAGCTGCGTCATGAAAGCGGCGAGCGTGAACTCTCTCACGCCCAGTCCGGCCGGCGCGATCGGCGAGATGAACCCGAGGATATACGCCGCGGTGTAAACTGCGATGTACGAGGACATTTCGCCAGGCGCGGAGCCGAGCAGTCCGCGCACGAAGAGCTGAAACGCGACGCCATAGAACAACCACGAGAGAGCGCTTGCCACGGCCGCAGTCCAAATGCTCGTCGCCGGAACGGTTGGCGGCGCGATTTCCCTGCCGATCAGATTGCCCAGCCGCATTGCGAGTGGCGGAAGAAACCGTGGAGCGGTGAAAAGCAGAACCGCCAGTAGTAGAACCGCGACGCCAACCAGTAGCGGTTGACCTAGAAGCTTTGCACTCGTGATCATGACGATGGCGGTGCCGGTGGCGAGACTCACGGCTTGCATGATCACCGATGAACCGGCCGCGGCAATCGCCGAGAGTCCCCGCTTTCGCGCCATCACGCCCATCGCGGTGAGCGACCAAACATTCCCCGGAACGTACTTTCCGAGGTTCGACAGAAACCAGATCCGCGCCGCATCGATGAACGGAACGTGCGAATCCCAGGCTTCCAGTACGCGGCGCCAGCCTTCAATGAGCAGTGCGTAGGTGACGAGGATCAGCGCGGTCGCAGCGGCGATCCATTCCCATCCGAGCTGGATGTGGGTGAGTCTCGATTCGACCTTGTTCCACTGAATCGCCAGCGTGCGCGCGGCGAAGAACAACACCGCCGCGGCGAAGATCCACTGCGCGACCTTGAGTAGGTTACGACGTCCTGGCGCCAAGTACCTGTCGGTATATCTCTGCGTAGCGGCGCGCCGCGGACTCGGGCGCAAAGGCAGAGAGTGCGTAGAGGCGCCCTGCCCTTCCCAGCTGACTTCCGCGGCCGTTGCGGGTGAGCAAGTCGTCGAGTGCGCCGGCGAGGGCGGCTCTGTCACCGGGTTTGACGAGCAGTCCGGTCTTTTCGTGCTGGATCACGTCACGAAGTCCCCCGGAATCGAACGCGACGACCGGCGTCTCACAGAGAAGCGCTTCGACCGCAACGAGACCAAGGCCTTCGTCAACCGATGGGATGACCACCGCGGCGGCGCGCTGATAGAGCGGCGCCAGCTCCGATTGAGCCATCTGTCCATGCCAGCGGATACGCGAGGCGACACCGAGTTGTTGTGCGAGCTGCTTCAGGCTGTCACGATTTGGTCCGTCGCCCACGATGTCGAGCGAAGCGGCAGGCGTTTTCATCGAAGCAAGCGCGTAGAGGAGGTGTTCCACCCCCTTCTGCTCGGTGAGGCGGCCAACAAAAAGAAGGCGCTGACCATCGCGCGACGAGCCGGGCCCGAAGAGGTCGGTAGCGACCGGCATCGGCGCCACCGTCGGCTGAACACCGGGAGCGAGTGCTTCCGTCTCCTCCTTGAGCCAATGCGAGACGGTTGTGACGGCTGCGGAATGCTTGAGAACATGCGCGAACAGCGGCTTGGCGATGCCAACTGTGCGAACGAGGCGGACGTCTGTTCCGTGAAGTGTCGTCACCAGTGGAATGCGTGCGAGACCACCCACCCACGTTCCAACGACTCCGTTGGGGAACCACCAATGTGCATGAACGAGCTCCGGCTCGAAGCTGCGTCTGGCGCGAACAGCGTGGACGAAATCGGAACCGAGGAATCCGACCAGCGCGAGTCTCGCGCTCCAGGACGAGGCAACGTCCCCCGCCATGTTACCAGTGTAGGCGAGCTTCTCATAGCGGCGAGGTGCGTATCTGAATCGCTCAACGCTGACGCCCTCGATCTCGGCGGACGCCGGGAGACCGGGTCCAGCCGGCGCCACGACGCGAACGATCACGTTTTCCGCTCGAAGCGCGACGGCGAGGCGCAGTATGAACGAGCCGGCAGCATCTCCTTCCGATCTCGGGAACGAGTGCGTGAGGAACAGTACGTTCATTTGCTCAGAGATTCGGCGTCGTGTCGCGTTCCCGCGATTGATCTTCGATGCGCGCACGAAGTTGTCTCAGCTCGGCGCGCTGGGCGGCGATCATCTCTCCGAGGAGACCGGTTGCGAAGAACACGCTGCCAACGGTTACGCAGGTCTCGACGAGATTTACCAGCGGCCGGAAACCGACCCCCCCGATCACGCGCCAGAGGATGGCCACGATTCCAACGACAACTCCGATGATGAACAGCGCCGCGCCCAGCAATCCAAACAGGAGCAGCGGTTTCCTGGCAAAGCGGAGCTCGAACCAAACGGCAAGCATGTCCAGCACGCCGACGGGAATGCGTCCGATTCCGAACTTGGATTGGCCTGCATTGCGTGGGTAAAGCGGCACCGGAACCTCCGACAAGGAGAAACCATCGGCTACGGCCATCACGACCATATAGCGATGCCAATCGGGTCGGTTCGGGAGATTATCCATCACTTCCCGCCTGTATGCCTTGACCGAATTGAGATCGCGGACCCCGACTTTGAAGAGCGAGCGGCTAAGCCTGTTGTAGATGCCGGACACAAACGCCTTCTCGTATTTCCCTTCCTTGTAGCCGGTGACGATATCCGACTGGCCCTCGAGTATTGGCGCGACCAGGCGGGGGATGTCCTCCGGCTTGTATTGCAAATCGGCCGGATAAAACACGAGTACACTACCGCGCGAGTTCACGTAGCCGGTGCGAAGCGCATCAGCGATTCCGCGTCGCGTGGCGTGGCGGACGGGCCGCAGAAATGGATACTCGACGGCAAGTCGCTGAAGGACGTTCCATGAATCGTCCACCGACCCATCGTCGATGACGACGACCTCGTAGCGCCCAGGTGAGGACGCGAACGCGACGCGTGCCTGCTCCATGAAGAGTGGAAGATTCTCTGCCTCGTCCTTGGCGGGAACGAGGACACTCACATCGGGCCGACTCGCCACAGGCTGAAGCGCCGGGCCGCTCTTTATGCGCTGCGCCGCGTCAGCCTGTGGACTGGACGTCATACGCGCTTACGCATCCGGGCGGAGAGGACGCCGAGCTGATCGCGATACTTGGCGACTGTGCGGCGGGCGATCTGTACCCCGCTCTCACGGAGGATGTTGACGATCGCCTGGTCGGTCAGCGGGTGCTTCGGATCTTCTTCCTGTACGAGCTTTTGGAGCTGCGCCTTGATGCCGCGGGCGGAGACGTCCTCGCCGTCCGAAGTGGCGAGACCCGAGGAGAAGAAGAACTTGAGTGGGAGGACGCCGCGCGGAGTCTGAACAAATTTCTCGTTCGTCACCCGGCTAACTGTCGACTCGTGCATGTTGATCACTTCGGCGACTTCGCGAAGCGTGAGCGGTTTGAGGTGCTGGATTCCCTTCTCAAAAAACTCCCGCTGCCTCTCCACGATGTAGTTCATCACCTTGAGCATCGTTTGCCGGCGCTGCTCGATCGCCTGAATCATCCAGTTCGCGGAATTGAGCTTGTTGGAGATGAACTCCTTGTTCTCGCCATCGAACTTCTTCTTGTCGCGGGCGATCTCCTGATAGGCGCGGCTCAGTTTGAGACGGGGAAGATTCGCGTCGTTCAAAAAGACGTGGTACCTGTCGTCGATCTTCTCGACGATTAGATCCGGGATGATGTAGTTATCGTCGCGGGAACCGTATTGCAGGCCGGGCTTGGGGTCGAGCTTCGCGATCTCGTCAGCCGCTTTCTGGACGTCGGTGGCACTGATCCCAAAGCGCTTCGAGATCTCGCTCCAGCGATGATTGATCAGCTCCTCGAAGCAATCTCTCACGAGGCGGTACGGGACCGATTGCTCCAACCCCGACTCCCTGAGCTGCAACAACAGGCATTCGCGAAGATTCTGGGCTCCAACTCCGGGAGGGTCGAGGGTCTGGATCGTGGCCAGCATCCTCACGCCTTCTTCCTCGGTGTAGAGAGGCAGGTCGTCGGTTCCGCGACCTGCATCCTCGGCGGCCTTGGTCACCACTTCGTTCAGCGCTCTCACGATATCATCAACTCCGCACGCGAGATAGCCATCGTCGTTGATATTGCCTATGAACTCGTCGGCGAGGAGACTCTGTCGCGGAGTGAGCTCGAGAAGGCTGACCTGATCCCGGAGGTGATCGCTTAAATCGCGGGTGGCGACGGTGACCGGCTCGAAGTACTCGCGCTCCTCGTGCTCTTCGCGGCGGCCGCCGGCGGTGTCGAAGCCATCGAGCAGGATCTCTTCCCAGTCTATCTCGCCGGAGCGCTCATCCTCGGTTTCCGCTTGCGCCGGCTCGGCGGCTTCGCCCTCCTGCTCCTCCTCTTCCTCCTCCTCGGCCTCGACGAGATCGAGGAATGGATTGTTGAGAAGCTCTTGCTTGAGGTGCTGCTGGAGGTCCAGCAGTGGCATGTAGAGCAGATCCATCGCCTGATAGAGGCGTGGATTGATCTTGAGCTCCTGACGGAGCTGGGTCGATTGATTAAGACCAGGCTTCAAGAGGCGGCTACCTCGTCTCTATCGCGAGCGAATCTCTCGCGTAGCCGTGCGGTGAGCGTTGGACCAAGATAGATGTCAGCCACTGTGTCGTCGAAAACGAGATCCCGGACCGTTCCGGAGACCTTAACCTGTCCATCGAACATAATGTATGCACGGTCCACTATGTCGAGCGTTTGTTCCACGTTGTGATCGCTAATGAGCACGCCGATGCCACGGTGACGCAGTCCGGCAACGATTGTTTGAATGTCGTGCACCGCAATCGGATCGACCCCCGCGAACGGCTCGTCGAGCATCATGAACTTCGGAGACGTGACGAGCGCTCGCGTTATCTCGAGTCGCCGCCGCTCGCCGCCGGAGAGTGCGTACGCCTTGCTCTTGCGCAGCCTCTTGATGCTCAGCTCATCGAGGAGCTTTTCGAGGCGCTCCGAGCGTTGTGCGGCAGTGAGTGGAAGCGTCTCCAGAATCGCCAGAATGTTGTCTTCGACCGACAGCTTCCGAAAGATGGAAGGCTCCTGCGAAAGATAACCAATGCCTCGCCGCGCCCGCTCGTACATCGGCAGCTTGGTGATGTCTACTCCGTCCAGCAGTATTCGGCCGGAGTCCGGCTGAATGAGTCCAACGATCATGTAGAACGTGGTTGTCTTCCCAGCCCCGTTCGGGCCGAGCAGTCCGACTATCTCACCCTGCTGGAGCCGGAGCGCGACGTCGTTCACGACCTTTCTGCCGCGATAAGTCTTGGTCAATCCGTCCGCCTCCAGCACACTCCCGCCGATCAGTGTGGGGCGCGGGGGTGTTGAAAGCGCGAGCCGAGAGTGCTCGCCGGTTTCTCGCATCGCTTCGGCGAATTCGGCGCGGCGCGGAGCGATGTCCTTCCAGAGTGACGGCGCGATGCGGACCGTATCGGTATCGCGCTGGAGATCACCGTTTAGCGGCAGAATCACCCCGCATTCGGCGAGTCGAGGCAGGATCGACGCGGTGAGATAGGCGCGGACTTCGTCCTGGCCCAGGCGTCCGGCTTCGCGGTCGGCGTCGACTCCCTTCGCGCGGAGAGCGTGGATGTAGTCATTCCTGTAATTCGCGGCGACATCGCGGACTCTTGCGACGCCGTCTTCGTCGGCGGCGCGAACGATGGCGTGGAGCGCCAGGCCATCGAGCTGGTCCTTCTGTGAAACTCCGGCAATGAGCGCGCGGACGCTCTCGCGCAGCTGGTCGCTATCGCTCATCGTTTGATTATTGGGGGCTTTGCCGCAGGAGTCACCTTCTTGCTCTGTGGTCCGGTCGCTCCCGGCTTTTCGGCAGTCGACGCCGCGACGGGCTCGATCAATACGCCCGTCGCTTTCTCAATCACGGTGACCGTAGCCACCTTGCCTTCCTCGAACATGATATCGATGATCCTTCCCACCACATAGTTGACGGTGGGCTCCGTCTGGGGGCCCTTGGAGCTCTTCATCTGATAGAAAGATCTGGCGTTGCCCTCAGCGATAATCTCGCGAATCTTGGGCTTGCTCGATGTGTCAGCGGTGACCAGGGAGTCGAAGTGAGCGACGATAGTATCGCCCCTCATCCAGTCTCTTTGCGTGGAAACAACGCCCGAATCAGGATTGCTTTCGGCGTAGGCCTTACGCAATGCCCGGACCTCGCGGATGCGCTGCCCCGGCATTATCGCGTCGATCGAGTCGGCAATGATCTCGCGCTCGGGTGACACAGCGTGCGCGCGGCTCTTACCCCACGCCATCGCGCGCTCGAGCTGGTTGTTCTGCATCCTGAGATCGATCGAATCAGCTACCAATTCGAGGTCTTTGCTGAGGGCATGTCCGTTGGGGGTCGCTACTACGCGCTCGACCTGGCGGTTGCGTGAGTAAACATCTATCACCCCGCCGGTGAGGGTGAAGGCGCGAGTACCATTGCCCTTAACAGATGGCTGGCGCATCAGTCGCGCGAAGTCGCGCCCACTGTCCATGAAGGCCGAATCGCCGGTGGCCAAAAGGTCCGGCCGGGTGATTTCAACGCGTCCCGAAGCGTAGACGAGACTGTCGCCCTCCATTACGATCTGATTGGCGATGACGTGCGCTGTGTCGGGCGGTCTGCCGCGTCCGGAAGTGTCCTTCTGAATCAGAGTGACGGTGGGGCGTCCGGGCGCGAACATTCGCGTGATCGGACGCTGAGGCGTGCTGCGGTAATAGTCGGCGACGGGGCCGCGGAGCGTGCTGCCGTTTGACTGTACCGCCACGACATCACCTTCGGCGTGAAGGTGATCGTCGTTCTGGTAGTAGGTCATCGTGTGCGAGTCTACTTTGGCGCGAGGCTCGGTGTAGTGCACATTGCCAACGAGATACAGCTTTCCCTCGGCTTCGTAATACTCCGCACTGTCGGCTGTGAGAGTGTTCCCCTGGCCAATGCAATGCGCAATGATGCCGCCTCCCAGGTAGGTGATCCTCTTGCCGCTTGCGTCAGTGATGATATTCGCCGGATTTCCAGGCTTATTGACGAAATCCAGATCGCAGTTGCGTGGAAGGTTCTGCGCTCTCGCCATCCCCGCGAAGGCGCACGAAGACACTGCTGCCAGGAACCATTTCGCGCTGCTCACCGCT
>DASWBG010000039.1:0-5220 GCA_036390715.1 Gemmatimonadaceae bacterium | reverse complement strand
TCCTTCCCGTACACGCCCAAGGAATCAATGGCCGCGTTCAAGCACTACTACCGCGACCTCGGCGTCGAGCTGTGGGACATCTACGGGCCGCGCGACGCGTACAATCCGGGCTCAAACTGGGTGTCGCCGATCTACATGGGGCTCAACCAGGCGCCGATCGTGGCGATGGTCGAGAACTATCGCACGGGATTGTTGTGGCGAACGTTCATGTCCAACGCCGAGATGTCCATCATGCTCGAGAAGCTCGACGCCGCCAGCAGATGAACCGCACACAGTTGGGTGCGCTCTAACGTCGTGTTAGGTGGACATCCCCGGGCGACCTGACGCATAACGCGTTAGGCGTCTCGAACGGCATTTCGCGTCGCGCCTAACGGTGCTGCTGACGAGCGGCTTGCGGAAGTTCGCCGCGCTAGCAATGATGTGGCGCTCGCAGCAGAAGCTGGCGTTAGCTAGACGAGGCTGATTTCCCGGCACTCCTATTTACGTTTCTATTGCCGTGGCGCGGTTCGCCAGAGGAAGGCCGGCGCAGTGGGTTCGACTCCCACGAGTTCAACGGGCGCCGGAGCCTCCACCGGGTTCGACTCCCGGACGGCATTTCAAACCTGGTGGCACGATCCGACGATGACGATCTGTGTATCGTAAGTAGAATCGCGCAGCTGAACTAAGGCGTTAGACCGACAAGTAGCATCTCTTGAAGCATCATGCGACGACCCGACGGAGCGGAGACCAGTCAGGTGTGACGGCAGAACTCCTGACACTCGAGGTTCGGAGTCGCCGACAGTGGCGGGCGTGGCTGGCGAAGCACCACACGTCAAGTTCCGGAATCTGGCTCGTGTTCTACAAACACCACACCGGGCTGAAGTCGATGCCGTACGAGGACGCGGTCCGTGAGGCGTTGTGCTTTGGATGGATCGACAGTCTCGTCAAGCGACTTGATGCCAACCGATACGCGCTCAAGGTGACGCCGCGCAAGGCCACGAGCAAATGGTCGGACATCAATCGAAGACGGTGGAAGGAACTGAAGGCAGCCGGCTTGCTCACTTCAGCAGGCCTCGCGGCCGCACCGACTGAGAACACCTACGGGCCGCGACCGGTAATTCCCGACCTGCCGAATTACATCGCGAAAGCGATAAAGGCCAATGCCAAAGCCTGGAAGTTCTTTCGGGAGCTGGCACCAACCCACCGCCGTAACTTCGTCGTTTGGATTCACACGGCGAAGCGGCCGGACACCCGGGAAAGGCGTATTCGCGAATCGCTCGCGCTGTTGGCAGCGGGCAAGAAGCTCGGTCTGAAGTAGAATCCGCTTGCAGCTTAGCTTTGGTGTCAGGCAGCAATCCACACTCACGAGGCGTCGGTGTTTAGCGAATCTGCCGAGATCTACGATATCATCTACGGCGGCTTCAAGAACTATGCGGAGGAGTCGGCGAAACTGGCAGCGCTGCTGCGACATTTCCATCCGACGTGCCGCTCCGTGTTGGACGTGGCCTGCGGGACCGGCGAGCATGCGCGTTGTCTAACCAACGACCACGGCTTTCGCGTCGACGGCCTCGACCTGGATCGACGATTTCTCGACATCGCATCTCAGAAGAACTCCGGATCTCGCTTTTGGGAGGCCGACATGGCTGCATTTGAACTCCCGGGACGTTACGACGCCGTCGTCTGCCTCTTCAGTTCGATCGCGTATTTGCGCACGCTCGACGCCGTTGAGCGAGCGCTGCGGTGTTTCCGTCAGCACATTGCTGCCGGTGGCATCATCGTCGTCGAGCCGTGGTTTGCGCCCGGGCAACTCGATCCATCGTACGTCATGCGCAATACGGCCGAGGCAAGTGGATTGTCTATCGAACGCGTGAGTCATTTAGAAATAGATGGGCGGCTTTCGCGTCTGCGATTCGACTATCGACTGACTGACGCGACCGGTGTTCGGACGGCGACTGAGGTGCACGAATTGGGGTTGTTCACGCCGACTGAAATGCTCGCGACATTTGCCGCCGCTGGCCTTCAGGTCGAATATGACGAGACAGGTCTCGATGGCCGCGGGTTATATATCGCGCGCATTGCTGCCTGACGAACCTGCCGCGGCGGGACTGAGCACTCAATGGAGGGCGGCTGCTTTATAGTGATCGGGCAAGGTATGCCCCGGCGTAGTGGCGACCAGCTCCGTCCATCGCGTGGAGTACAGCCAGTCGCGGAAAACCTGATCCACGGGTACGGGACTGAACTGCTTCGCCAGTCGCACAAAATCATCGGCGCTTCCGCCGGCTGTATGATACCGCTGGTAGTCGGCAGCGATGAGACGCGAGAATGCATCGTGCCCCATTAATTTGTAAAGCGTGTAGAACATCAGCGCGCCGACGCTATACGAGTAGCCGTTCATCTGCATGCGTCCGTAGTCCATCATCCGCACTTTGCCGAGGCTCGAATCATTTTTCAGCCTGGCGCTGAGCCAGGCGGCCACGCGATCTGCCGATGAATCCGTCGTCATCCGACTCTCCAGCGAATCGGTGGTCAAATCCTGGAGAAACATGGCCAGCCCTTCATTCCATCGTACCGGCGGCCGATCCGTCTCAGTCACATTCCAGAGGTGCGACAGCTCGTGATAAAGCTCGTACTGGCGCCTGGGATTCTTGAATGCTGCTGCTGCCTGGAGGATGCTCGTGACATCCGCTTGTGAGCCCCAGCCATCGGGAATCTCAATCAGGCTGAACTGAGAGTTGGCGCTCAAAGGCCCGAACCATCGCGTGTAGGTGTCGAGTGTTCGATTCATCACGTCGAAGAGCCGTGCACCTCCCGTTGAATCCTCAGGCAGATAGAAGACTCGCACGGACCCGGCTTGTTTCACTCCGAAGCGGGCGACACCAAAGTCCATACGCCAGGCTGGCTTCAAGTTGCGGTACTCGAATGTCGTCCACCCGGGATTCGCTTTCGTCCCGATCAACTGCCCTCCGTTCGCGACCGTAAACCCCTCCGGCACGGTGATGCGAGCGTCATAGTCGTAAATGGGAAGATCGACCCGTCGATTCACGCCGTGTGACGGCACGCCGGCAATCGGGTAGGCAAACGCATCCATCCGCAGGAGCGAGTACGCGCTGTCGATGCGGTCCTGAACGTAAAGCATCCCGGTCTCGGAATAGCCGAGCAGAGCGCCCCGGTAATCAATCCGGACGACGGTCGACCCCCCGGCGGCCAGCGGCCGAGGAAGCGCGACATTCACTTGCCGCACCTGAAGCGTGGCGTGGTCCGCAAACTCGACCACCGGCTGCGTGAACGCAATTGGTCGCCCCGCACCATCACGCACATCGGTGACCCGCATCAATCTGTAAAGCAGGAACGAACCATTACGAATCGGAGCACTCGTGGCGTTGGTGAGCGTTATCCGCGCGGTTGCGACCAGCTCCTTGTTCGGAATGTCGACCTTCATATCCAGATCGTAGCGCGTCGGACGAAATACCACCGTCGTATCAATCGCCGACGATTGAGTTCGCAACGACAGCAGGAGCGTTACCGCGAGGAAACAAGTGAGCATGGTGGGCCTCCTAACTGTCGGACAGCAGCAGTAACGGGCTCGTTTGAAAAATCAGCATTACCGTATCGACCGGCCTCGCTTCAGACACCCCGGCGAACACCGCTTTTTTCCAAGGGAATCCCTTACAAAGTCGCCCCCTTAATACTGACTGACACTTTGACGCTACTGGGGAGAATTGTGGTATCAGCTCTTTCCCGAGAAGAGGTGTCACCGTCAATGACCGCTATCGCCATATCCGTCGGTCCCGAGCCTCGCCTTGCACCGACCGTCCTCAAACGGCCGGAGCATACCATAGAGATAGTTTCCGACGCCGGAGAGGGCGCGCAGAAGTGTGGCCAGATCTTCGGTGCAGTCTCCGCCAAAATGGGCAACGGAGTCTGGACGGTGGAGATCATACCGGCCGAAATTCAGCCGCCTCCGCGAACCGCCGAGGGCGCGAGCGGGAACCGCATCCGCTTCGGCACCGGACCCATTACCAACTGGGGCGACGAGACCAACCTCGTCGTAGCCTTCAACGAGCAAGTGCTGCTCGGCCGCCACCGGCTTGGCGCGCTCGCCAGCGACGCGATCGTTCTGCTGGAATCTTCCTGGGCCTCACACAGCAATCCCGACATCCGCGCCGCGTGGGACAAAGCGCGCTCCGAGCTCGCTACGCAGTCGTACCGGATCATCGAAGTTCCGATGGAAGAGCAGTGCCTCACCATCGACGAGAATCCGCGGAAGGGCAAGAACATGTTCGCGCTGGGGTTGCTGGCGTACATCTACGATCGAAGCCTGGAGCGCATCGAAGAGCAGATCGCGTACGCGTTCCGCAAGAAATCCGAGGAGGTCTACCAAAGAAACGTCGCGCTCTTGCGGCTCGGCATCGAATGGGCCGCGGCGAACCTCGATTTTCGGGTCGAAGTTCCAACCAATCCTCCCACCGAAGCGCTCGTCGTAATGAATGGCAACGAGGCTCTCGGCATGGGCGCGCTGGCGTCGGGAATGGAGTTCTGCGCGATGTATCCCATCACGCCGGCAACGTCGGTCTCGCACTATCTGGCCGAAGTCTTCTCGAAATTCGGCGGCATTCTGCATCAGGCGGAGGATGAGATCGCGGCCGTTGGCGCGGCCATCGGTGCGTCGTACTCTGGCAAGGTCGCGTTCACGATCACGTCGGGGCCGGGGTTCGCTCTCAAGACGGAGTTCATCGGCCTCGCCGTCATGACCGAGATCCCGCTCGTGATCATCGACGTGCAGCGAGGCGGGCCGAGTACCGGTCTGCCGACGAAGGTGGAACAGTCGGATCTCCTCGCCGCGCTGTTCGCGGAACCGGGCGACGCTCCACGCGTCGTGATCGCACCGGCGACGATCGAGGAGTGCTTTCATGCGGTGATCACCGCTCGTCAGATCGCTGAGACCTTCCGTACGGTGGTGATCGTTCTATCGGACGCGAATCTCTCGACGGGAGTTCAGCCTTTCCCGCGTCCGCAACTGAAGAAGGAATGGCTCGCGCCCGAGCTGGACCTCGGGCCGGTGAAGAAGGGACAGCGTCCCTATGAGTGGGACGCGCGGATGGGTACTTCGCCGCGTTCGATACCCGGGCAACCGGGCGGAATGTTCACGGTCACAGGGCTCTCGCACGACGAGGGAAGCAAAGTCGCGTACGGCGCCGGCGTGCATCAGCGCGCGACGGCAATGCGAAGCCGCAAGCTGGC
>DASWBG010000038.1:0-3879 GCA_036390715.1 Gemmatimonadaceae bacterium | reverse complement strand
GTTAATCCAGCCGACAGCAGTATCACCGGCTACAACGTGATCACCTATCGCGTGCTCAAGCCAGCCCCACGCCGCGAGATGCAGATCGATCTGCAAATGCCGCTCGTCGTCGACAGCATCGTTCAGGACGGACTGGAGCTGAGTGCCCGGCGCGACGGCAATGCCTTCTTCGTTACCCTCATATCGCCGCAGAGAACCGGAACGAAGAAGACGATCTCCGTCTACTACCATGGCAGGCCCACCGTCGCGATCCGCCCGCCCTGGGACGGGGGATTCGTTTGGGCCCTTGATAGCCTCTCACGCAACTGGGTCGTGACCGCCAACGAAGGACTCGGCGCCAGCGTATGGTGGCCGAACAAGGACGTCTACTCCGACGAGCCTGATAGCCAGCGTGTCGCGATCACAGTTCCAGACTCCCTGTTCGACGTCTCGAATGGTCGATTACGCAGCACGACGCCGCACACGGACGGCACCACGACTTATGAGTGGTTCGTCAGAAACCCGATCAACAACTACGACGTCGCCGTCAACGCGGGGCACTACGCGCACTTCGGCGACAGCTACGATGGAGAGAAGGGGAAGCTCACACTCGATTTCTATCCGCTCGACTATCACCTCGACACAGCGAAGAAGCAGTTCCAGCAGGTGAAGCCGATGCTCCAGTGCTTCGAGAACTGGTTTGGTCCGTTTCCGTGGTACGAGGACGGTTACAAGCTTGTCGAGACGCCTCACCTCGGCATGGAGCATCAAAGCGCGGTCGCCTACGGCAACCACTACAAGAACGGCTACCTCGGACGGGATCGCTCTGCGACCGGGCACGGACTGCTTTGGGATTTCATCATCGTCCACGAGAGTGCGCACGAGTGGTTTGGCAACAGCATCACGATGAAAGATGCCGCTGACATGTGGATCCACGAGAGTTTCGCGACGTACGCCGAAGGCTTATTCACCGAGTGCCAGCAGGGAAAAAAAGCGGGCGCCGAGTACACGATCGGACAGCGGAAACTGATCAGAAACGACGTGCCAATCATCGGCATGTACGGGGTGAACCACGAAGGCTCGGGCGACATGTACGACAAGGGCGCCAACATGCTGCTCACTATCCGCCAGCTCGTCGACGACGACGCCCGTTGGCGCGGAATTCTGCGCGGACTGGGCAAGACCTTCTGGCATCAGACAGTGACTACCAAACAGATCGAGAACTACATCAGTCGCCAGTCGGGGATGGACCTGAGCAAGGTGTTTGACGAGTATCTGCGGACGACGAAGATTCCGACGCTCGAGTACAAGCTCGAAGGACAGAAGCTCTCCTACCGCTGGACCGATGTCGTGCCGGGATTTGCGATGCCGGTGAAGGTCACGACATCGACGGGCAGCTTCTCGTGGATCAGGCCAACTGAGAAATGGAAGACGATGGCCGTGAAGCTAAGCCGGCCTGAGGATTTTCGCGTCGATGAAAACTTCTACGTCAACGCGAAGGACCTCCTCAAGCCGGCTCCTGACTCAACTACCGTCCGTACAAGCCTGTAAGGCGCGCGGTCCCCAGCTTGTTGGCGTTCAGATTGTATCCGACCATGGCAGACGTCGCGTTCCCTGGAACGTCGAGCTTGTCCACCTTGAGCGCGAAGAGCGTGATGTGATAATGGTGGGGCTTGTCGCCGACTGGTGGACACGGCCCGCCGTATCCCTTGTTGCCGAAGTCGGTCATGCCTTGTGTGCTCCCACTCGGCGCGTTCTTCCCGTTACCCGCGCCGTCGGGGAGAGCGGTCGTCGCCGCCGGGATGTTGTACATAACCCAGTGCCACCAGCCGCTTCCGGTCGGTGCATCCGGATCATACATGGTGACGGCGAAGGATTTCGTCCCGGCCGGCGGATTGGACCACTGGAGCGCCGGTGAAGTGTTCTGCCCGTTGCAACCCATGCCGTTGAAGACGTGGGGCAGTGTGATTCGCCCCTTCGCCACCAGGTCGGGCGCCGTCAACTTGAAATGACCCGCGGCTGCCGCCTTGGGTTTCGCTTTCGGTGCCTTCGTGGCCTGGCCTGAAGCTATCGATACGCCTGCCAGAATCAGTGCGGCCGCGGTGACTGTTGCACGCCAGTATCGGCGCGACTCGTAGATCATGTTCCCCTCCTGATTGGCTGAACGAAGATCGTGCTATCTCCACACCATGATAATGATTCCGGCGATGACGAAAGAGACGAGATTGTACGCCGTGTCGATGAGCCAAAGCTGCTTCGGCTTCATCGAGAATATCCCCATCGCGAAGCTGGTCGTAGCGACGAAGCCGAACCAGCAGAACAGCCCCAACTTCGCGCCGCGCAAAGCCCACTCGCCGGTGCCAATGAACGCCGCGGGTGAAAAATGGTTCGCGAGGACGGCGAGGGACCAGGCAATGATGAGGCCGCAGATGAAAGCACCGAGGTACATGAGCGGCATGTTGCTCCCAGCTGCATCTGCCCGCATTTGCTCTTCAGTCCTCCCCTGAAGCGCGATCCACTTCTTCGCGAACAGAATGGGGGAGTACCAAAGTCCGCCGATCAGAAAAATCACAAGACCGGCTACGAGTACAGCGAGATAGTTCACCTGGGGCAACTGCATTGCAATGCCTCGTCGGTTGTAGAAGCCGCTGAGAATCTATGTGCGTTCGGCGAAACGCGCAGTAGCGCAAATCAGACGGATGGCCGCCTCGGCCGCAGCGCCGTCTGTATCTGTGGCTGGATCGTAAGCGGAGAGCGTCACGCCGGCGATCTCGAACTCAACGGAAATGATTGAGAGTGCGTACTCGACATCTTCGACCGTCAGTCCGCCTGTCACGGCGAACGAATTCGCCGCGGCTACGTCTGCATCCAGGACATCGAGGTCGAGATGCACGTAGATCCTGCCTGTGTGCTGGCCAATGGAGCGAAGCGTTCGTGGGAGCTCGGATCGAAGCTTCTTCGGTTCGATAAGAGCGAGGCTGGATTCCGCCAGAAGCTTCCCTTCAAGGGAGTCCACATCTCGAGTACCGACCAGACAGATGCGCTCGTCCGGGATCGTCTGGAATCCGGGGACCGTAACGGCAAGCTGTTTCCAGCAGCGGCCGCTGATGATGGCGACCGCGGTACCATCCAGAAATCCGCTTGTCGTCGTCTCGGGAGTATTGAAGTCGCCGTGAGCATCGAACCAGGCGACTCCCACGCCGCCACCAAGTCCCGCGAGTGTTCCGATCGCCGTGTTGCAGTTACCGGCGAGAACGATGGGAAGCCTGGCCGATTCGACCGCTTCGCGGACCGCGACCGAGAGCATCCGCATCAGCTCGAAGCTCGTCTGGATTTCCGCGCGCCACGAACCGGGCGCAAGCTCGGCCACCCTCGTGTGCACGCGATGACCGCCTTCGCGGAGTGCGCGCTCCAGTCCCGCGTCGAGAAGCGCCTCGGGACCCGCACCCATGCGCGCGCGGTGATTCCCGGAATCATAGGGGACCGCCAGTAGCTGGACGTCCATCGCGGTAAACTGCAACTGAACGGGTGCCAGCCGTCAGGGGCAGAGGTGCCAGTCGTTAGTTCACTACGCCTCGCCTTATCTGGATGCACAAAGGGCACAACCGACTGCCTGTCCCTGAACGCCACGGAGGCAAGTCCGGGCGTGGTGAACTAATTACTCGGAACTACGCTGCTGGTGTCTGGCACCCGTTCATTTTGCAGGGTCCGTTCAGTTTGCAGTTCCCGGTCTCGTACCCGTTCAGTTGCAGTTAATTCCGGTAGATGTCCCCGAACTGCTTCTTGAGGTTGGCGACCTTCGGCTGATCATTGATCACGATGTACAGCTGGTCCGGGTGCTGTGCCAGGTAATTCTGGTGGTACGCCTCGGCGGGATAGAACCCGTGAAGCTTCGCGACC
>DASWBG010000037.1:0-24248 GCA_036390715.1 Gemmatimonadaceae bacterium | reverse complement strand
GTTTCATCGAGCACCGTCCAGAATCGAAGCGGATCGTTCACCGCAGTCACGGTCATTCCGCGCTTGCCCAGCAGAGCCGTCAGTCCACGCGACACCATCGGTTCGTCGTCTACGACGAGAATCTTGCGGCCTTCGAGGGAGGAACCCTCAGGAATTGCATCGGAGCCGGTCGGCGTCGACCGGCCGGCCTTCGACCGCGATGAACCGGTCGCCAGCGGCGCAGGCGGAGATGGCACACCAACAAGACTCTCTCGCAGCGCCAGGAGCTGCTCCGAGATCGCAACGCCGTCGATCTGAGTGAGGGACTCGCCCGCGAATCGCTCGGCCAGGTCGCGAGCGATCTGCGCTCCTTTTTCGAACCCGAATTGGGGCGCCACCTCGGCGATGGTCTTGGCATCCTGTTGGGCAGCGGCCTTCAGATCGGGCGACAGTCCGGCGTCGAGCAGCGCGATCGCCGCGTCGTCGAGCTTGTCGATCTTCTGGAAGGTGGGAGCACGGGCGCGATCCCAAGCCGCGAATACAGCAGCTGCGATGTGCTCTCCATGCGATGCCTGCGGGGACAAAACCTCTACGCCGCCCATTTTCGCGAGCTCTCGCAACATCTCTTCCATATCCACCGGGGAAAGGAAGAAGCGATCGACGTGGATTTCCTTCAATGCATGCAGCGCGGTTTCTGCCTGCTGCATGGAGATGCAGAACGCAATCCGCACATCGTCGCTGGTGTCCTTGGCGCGACGGGCTACATAGATGGAATCAACTGTAGGCAGAGCGTCACTGAGGAGGACCAGCCGTGCATCGCCGAAAGCAACAGCCCGGCCCATCTGCTGGGCGTTGTCAAACTCGCTGATGACGACGCCACGGAGCCTAAGTCCGATCTCGCGGACTATTTCCGCGGGTATGCCCCACACCAGGAGTTTGACGGGCTCCGTCATCTCCTACGGAACATACCGCTCCCCGTCGAGCGTCGCTGATCGGTGCAGGTGGGTTCGGCCGTGCCTGCTCATTCGGTCGTCTGCTTGGCCAGCGCCAGAACGGCATTCCATTCCGCCGAGCCAACTTTTTGAACAGAGAGCCGGTTCCCCTTTTGAAGGAGCGCCATTCCCTCGAGCTCTGGTTTCGTCCGCATTTCGCTGAGCGACACGAGTCGCGGCAGGCGCTCGATGGCCTGTATGTCCACCATCGACCAGTACGATTCCCCGTTCTTGCTTCTGGGATCGTAATGCGGATCCTTCGGGTCGGCAGCTGTGTGGTCAGGATACCCCTCCCGGACGATCTCGACGATTCCCACTATCCCGGGGTTGTCGCCGCCGGAATGGTAGAAGAAGGCCAGGTCGCCCTTCTTCATATCATCACGCATGAAATTCCGCGCCTGGAAATTCCTGACGCCGTCCCAGTGAGTTGTTCGAGTGGGCAGCTTCCAGAGATCGTCGAAGGAAAACGAGTCGGCATCCGACTTGAGAAGCCAGTAGTGCCTGTCCTTCTGCAAGGGTCGCGTAACCTTTGCCATTCAGTTCACCGCCATTAGCAAGAGACAGCTCCCAGTGGAACCTAACGGCCGAAGCGCCGTAGATTGGAGTACATCATAACCATTCAGCCCAGCAGGCCAGTCACCCATGCATCGCCTAAACTTGCGGACGTCCCACCTCGGCGTCACCGCCCTCTCCTTCCTCCTGTCGGTCGCGGGCACTCTGTCCGCGCAAACGACCACTGCTCCGCTTTCGTATCCCGTCGCTGCTCGCGGCACCCAGGTGGATGATTACCACGGAACGAGCATCGCCGATCCTTATCGCTGGCTCGAAGATGTCGATGCGCCCGCCACCAAGGCATGGGTAGAGGCCGAGAACAGGCTCACCGACTCTTTCCTGGCGACCATTCCCGAACGATCGGCGATCAAGGACAGACTCACGCAGCTCTGGAATTACGCGCGGTATTCCGCTCCGTTCAAGGA
Source organism: Gemmatimonadaceae bacterium (assembly GCA_036390715.1). Lineage (GTDB taxonomy): Bacteria > Gemmatimonadota > Gemmatimonadetes > Gemmatimonadales > Gemmatimonadaceae > UBA4720. Next base: position 22,300 of record DASWBG010000037.1, on the reverse strand, counting down.
GAACGGGCGCTATTTCTATTTCCAGAACACCGGCCTTCAGAATCAGAGCGTGCTGTTCGTACAGGACGGTCGGAATGCTGCGCCCCGGGTGTTGCTGGACCCGAATATCCTCTCGACCGACGGCACTGTCGCGCTTTCGGGGACGTCGGCATCGGACGACGGACACTACCTCGCCTATAGTATCTCGACCAGTGGCTCCGACTGGCAGGAGCTGCACGTCCGGGATGCGAACATCGGCGGGCGGGATCTCCCCGACACCGTGAAGTGGGTCAAGTTCTCCGGCATTTCGTGGACGCACGACAACAAGGGCTTTTTCTACTCGCGTTACGACGAGCCGACGTCGGGCAACAAGATGACCAACACCAACCGCAATCATAAGCTCTACTACCATCGCGTCGGCCAGCCGCAATCACGTGACGAGCTGGTCTACGATCGGCCCGACCAGCCCGATTGGCTGTTCAACGGCACTGTCACGGATGATGGCCAGTACCTGGTCATCACCGTCTCTCAGGGGACGGATGTCCGCACGCGACTCTACTTCATCGATCTCGACAACCCGGGGAAGCCGCAGATCGACAATCCGGTAGTGAGGCTGATCGACAAGCTCGACGCGGAATACTCGTTCGTGGGCAACAGAGGAACGATGTTCTATGTGCGCACCGACCGGAATGCGCCGAAGGGACGCATCGTCGCCATCAGCATCGACAACCCTCGCGAGGAGCGCTGGAACACGGTCGTCCCCGAGAGTAAGGATGCTCTCGTGGACGCAACGATAGTGGGCGAGGATCTCGTCGCCAACTATTTGCAGGACGCGCACTCGAGTGTGCGTTTCTTCAACGCCTCTCGGGACGACCGACGCGATCAGAGGCCGCGCGGACAACCGCCGCAACAGCCAAGAAATCCGGGCAACGTCTACGATGACACGAGCACAGCTCCGATCACTACGCGAGAGCGCGGGCAGCAGCAAACCGGAGGATTCCCTCTGCGTGCCGAGCTGCCACTACCCGGAATCGGAACGGTCGGCGAGATCCACGGACGCCAGGGCGACGACGAGATGTTCTACAGTTTCACCTCGTTCCTCTACCCTACGACGGTCTACCGCTATGACGTGAAGTCTCGCAGAAACGAGGTGTTCAGGGCCCCGAAGGTCGCGTTCGATCCCACGCCCTACGAGACGCGGCAGGTTTTCTATACGAGCAAGGATGGAACGCGGGTGCCGATGTTCATCACGTCGAAGAAGGGCATCCACCTCGACGGAACCAACCCGACGCTCCTCTACGCATACGGCGGCTTCAACATCTCCATCACACCCGGCTTCTCGGCGGCCAACGTCGCGTGGATGGAGATGGGTGGCATCTACGCAGTCCCCAACCTCAGAGGAGGCGGCGAGTACGGAAAGGAGTGGCACGAAGGAGGTATGCTCGCCAAGAAACAGAACGTCTTCGACGATTTCATCGCGGCGGCGGAATACCTGATCAAGGAGAAGTACACATCTACGCCGAAGCTGGCGATCCGCGGCGGGTCGAACGGCGGACTATTGGTGGGAGCAGTGATGACGCAGCGTCCAGATCTGTTCGGGGCGACACTGCCGGAGGTGGGAGTGATGGACATGCTGCGCTTCCAGAAATTTACAATCGGGTGGGCGTGGACCTCGGATTACGGATCGTCGGACAATCCGGACCAGTTCAAATACCTGCGCGCCTATTCTCCGCTCCAGAACATCAAGACGAGCACGTGCTATCCGCCCACGCTCGCCTTTACGGCGGATCATGACGACCGAGTCGTTCCAGGTCACACCTTCAAGTTCGTGGCGACGCTCCAGGCAGCGCAGGCGTGCGCCAATCCGATCCTCGTGAGAATCGAGACGAAGGCGGGGCACGGTGCGGGAAAGCCCACGACCAAGCTGATCGATGAGGCAGCCGATAGATTTGCCTTCCTCGTGAAAGAGCTGCACATGAAGCCCATGCTCCAGTAGATGGAGACCTTTCTCGCCGGCGCGGATGCATTAATCCTGATTCTGCGCACCGCGCTGCTGTCGATCGCAATCGCGTTCGGCGCGATTTGTCTGCTCGACTGGGCGGTTCGCACCAGGAAGATCAGCCCGTTCAACGCCGTCGCGCGGTTCTGTCGCTCGACCGTGGATCCGATCATCGCGCCGATCGAACGAAAGGTTGTTCGTGCCGGTGGAACTCCGGCCGCGGCTCCGCTGTGGGCGCTTGCCGTCATCGTGATTGGCGGCATCCTCCTGCTCACGGCGATCGACATGATTCGCCTCGAGGTAGTGAGATCGATCATGGCGTCTCAGGAGGGAGCTGCCGGGATCTTCCACCTGCTCGTGAGCTGGACCTTCACGATCCTCAAGGCGGCGATCGTCGTGATGGTAATCAGCTCCTGGCTGCCGATCTCTCCCTACTCGAAATGGGTCAGCTGGAGCTACCGGCTGAGCACGCCCATTCTCGCGCCCCTCCGGCGCGTCGTTCCCAACCTCGGCGGCCTCGACATAACGCCGATTCTCGCGTACATCCTGCTCAACATCATCGAATCGTTCCTGTACCGCTTGATGTGACCGGCTTCGACGCGCATCGTCGGGGCGCTGCTGTACGATTTTCAGTTCGCCTTCAGCCTCGAGCATCGAAGAACGAGATCGTCGGGTTGCAGGGCACTTCGCTGAAGGTGCGTGTAACAGCGCCGCCAGTGGACGGGATGGCGAACGACGCTCTGGTCGAGCTTCTTTCCAAAGCACTTAAAATTTCGCGGCGCAATGTGTGCATCGTTTCCGGGAACTCCTCGCGGACGAAGGTAGTCGAGATCAGCGGGGTAGATCTGGAATCTGTTCAACACCTGGCTGGCTGAGGGAAACTCCCTAGTGGCAAAAGTGATTCTCATCGGCGCTGATGCAGCGCTGCTCGAAGGCCTCGCGCAGACATTGGTTGGATTCGGACACGAAGTTTTGCTGGCGGCAACGGTTGGAGATGTAGGAAGTGTGCTGAGCGGAGATCTGCCCGCGATTGCCGTCGTCTCCTGCGAGGCGCTCGAGAATGGGGGACCTGGCGCTGCTCTTCCTCTCACGCCAGGCGGCGCGATCATCGTTTATGGGAAATCGCCCGGCGAACGGCCATTCCTCCCCCAGAAGCTGCAGCGGGCAACGCTGGCGCATCTGGTGCTCCCACTGGAACGCAAAAGGCTCCTCGCTCTCGTTGACTCCTTCGAGAGCCGGTCGCGCACGACCGGCCGTTCCATTCGCGACGACACCGGGGACGACTTTCAGCTGGAGTTCTGACGCCAACGCACGACCTCGACCATATCGCCGCGATCATCGATGAGGGGTGGCGTCGCGTTTCTGCCACGACGGGCTATCTCTCCGAGCGCGAGGCGCGCCTGGTGATGGCCGCCGCCGCGCTGGCGCCGGCGCGGGGAAAGAATCTCGAAATCGGAAGCTTCAAGGGCAGATCGACCGTGGGAATCGCCTACGTGACGCGCGAGCTGGGACTGGGTCCCGTTGTCGCAGTGGACCCGCATACCTCGCCGGCGACCACGGATCCCGATCTCCGCGGCAAAACGACATCGTACGAAGACTTCGTCACAAATCTCAGGACGGCCGGCGTCCTCAAGGATGTCGAGATCAAGCGCACGTACTCGCACGAGCTAGCGAGCGAGTGGAGGGACCCTATTCGGTTTCTGTGGATAGACGGTGACCACACCTACGAAGGGGCAAAAGCGGACATCGACATGTTCAAGCCTCATCTCGCGGATGGAGCCATTGTCGCCATGCACGACGTCCTCGGCACGTTCGAGGGGGCGCTCCGTGTTTTTGTCGAGGAGATTCTCGAGTCTGACGATTTCGGACCAGCGGGCTTCAGCGGATCGATTGGTTGGGCGCAATACCGCCCGGGTGATGGCAGGCGCTTCCGCAATCGACGTCGGTTGCTGGCGGTTCCTGCTCGGCGATTGATTCCGGTGGCCCAGCGTGCTGATCGCGGGTTGCACGGCTGGAACAAGTTCCTTTACAAATTTTGGCGGCCTTTGGCACCGCATGGAACCGTAAGTGTCGCGCAGTTGGCTAAGCTCATTCGGGAGTGATTGAGGACTGCGGACTAACCTCTGAGGACTGCGAGCCAACTGCTATTGCGGATCGCAGACTAACTGCGGATTGGGGGACTAACTACGGACTGCGGACTAGCTGCTCAGCGTCGTGAAGGCCTTATTAGCCTTCCGCGTTCCCGAGGAATTATTGCGAGCAGGAGTCGACGTATTCCTCGAGTTTGTCGAGGCGGTCGCGAACAATGTCGGCACCGAGCACCGGCTGCGCTGCCTGGAACCAAACCATGCTTTCACGCGATGATCCGAGCGCATACTCGAAAATCCGTGCACGGTCCCGGCCGGAGCTGTGCGAATAGCCCTCTCCCAGATTCGCCGCGATAGAACCGACTGCCGCGTACAGCTGGCCAGATATTTTTTCAGTCGCGCCGTGGTGCCTCAGTTTTTCTGCATCCTGCCATGCCTCCTCGACCAACTCACAGGCAACACGGTAAGCTCGCATTCGTAGCAGCGGATCCCTACTACCCGTTGAGACCGGTTCCGTCGCCGATTCAGACATCCTCCAGAGATGGTTCGAATAAGAAAGGGTCGCGAAACCAAGAACTGCGGCGAGTGAGCAATTCGCTGCGGCGGCAGACCCAATTCCGCGTCGCGGTTAGTCCGTAGTCCGCAGTTAGTCCCCCAATCCGCAATTAGTCTGCGATCCGCAATTAGTCTGCGATCCGCAATAGCAGTTGGCCCGCAGTTCTCAGCCTTTAGCCCGCAGTTCGCAGCAGCAGTTAGTCCGCAGTCCTCAGTTGCCAGCCTTGCCGAGCCAACGCTCGCCCACTACTATAGTGAAGGGCACAACTGATCTCGTGGCGATTTAAGGCAACTTGCGGCCACGTTAAACAAACCGCTAAAGCGCTCGCCCGGCGCCTATGCGTGGGCTTTTTTGTTATCGCTCCCTGCCCGGGACTATGGCTACGGCGAGAAGTCCCTGATTCCACTAACTCGAAGATGACTGAACGACCCATCGAATCGCCCTACCTGGAAGCCTTGAAGCGTCGAGTGTTGATATACGACGGCGCGATGGGGACGAACATCCAGCGGTACAACCTTTCGGCCGAGGATTTCGGCGGGAAGGCGCTGGAGGGGTGCAACGACAACCTCGTTCTCACCCGTCCCGACGTGATCCAGGCGATTCACGAGTCGTTTCTGGCGGTGGGATGCGATGTTGTGGAGACGTGCACGTTCCAGTCGACGCCCCGCCGGCTGAAGGAATGGGGACTCGGCGACAAGGTTCGCGAGATCAACGTTGCTGCCGCGCGAATCGCGCGGGCGGCGGCAGACAAGTATTCCACGCCCGATCAGCCGCGCTTTGTGGCCGCATCGATGGGGCCGACGGGGATGCTGCCTTCCAGCTCGGATCCGGTGCTCTCGCAAATCTCCTACACGGAGCTGGCCGACAATTTCTACGAGCAGGCGAAATATCTGGTCGAAGGCGGAGTCGACCTGCTCCTGATCGAGACGTCACAGGATATTCTCGAGGTAAAGGCAGCCGTCGCGGGTATCGAGCGATTGTTCACAGAAATTGGAAGGCGGCTTCCGTTGCAGACGCAGGTGACGCTCGATGTGAGCGGCCGGATGCTGCTTGGGACCGACATCGCGAGTGCGATGACGACACTCGAGTCGCTGAAGGTCGACGTGATCGGCTTGAATTGCTCGACCGGTCCCGAGCACATGCGTGAGCCGGTGAGATATCTGTCCGAACACGCGACCCTTCCACTGTCGGTGATTCCGAACGCGGGGCTTCCGCTCAACACCGGCGTCGGCGAAGCGGTGTATCCGCTGGAGCCGGCGCCGATGGCGACGGCACTGTCCGAGTTCGTGAGCAACTTCGGCGTGCGCATCGTCGGGGGATGTTGCGGTACGACTCCGGAGCATCTTTCGGCAATCGTCGAGGCCGTTCGCGGCGCGGAGCGCGCGAAGAAGCCAGTTAATCATGCGCAGCATGTTCCACGCGTGAGCTCCGCGATGCGCGCCATCACGCTGCATCAGGACCCACCGCCGCTGCTGGTGGGCGAGCGCGTCAACGCACAGGGCTCACGAAAGGTGAAGAGGCTGCTTCTCGCCGACGACTATGAGGGAATCCTCGAGGTCGCGCGCGAGCAGGTGGATTCGGGCGCGCACGTGCTGGACGTCTGTGTGGCTCTCACCGAGCGCGGAGATGAAGCGGAGCAGATGTCCAAAGTGGTGAAGCTGCTCTCGATGAGCGTCGAAACACCGCTGGTGATCGATTCCACCGAGGCGAACGTCATCGAGGCAGCGCTCGAGCACATCCCCGGCCGCGGAATCGTCAACTCCATCAACATGGAGAACGGCCGCAAGCGCATCGACTCTGTCGTGCCTCTGGTGAAGAAGCACGGAGCGGCCGTGATCGCGCTCACGATCGACGAGATCGGCATGGCGAAGACGCGCGAGCGGAAGCTCGAGGTCGCGAAGAAGATCTACGCCATCGTGGTCGGGGAGTACGGACTGGCGCCCGAAGATCTCATCTACGACGCGCTCACGTTCACGCTCGCGACTGGCGATGCGGAGTGGATCGATTCCGGCAAAGAGACCGTCGAAGGGATCCGCCTGATCAAGCGCGAGCTTCCGGGCGTCTCGACCATACTTGGCGTTTCAAACGTCAGCTTCGGGCTCACGCCGGACGCGCGCAGCGTTCTCAACTCTGTGTTCCTGCACCACTGCGTCCAGGCGGGACTCGATGCCGCCATTGTGAATCCGGCGCACATCCGGCCCTATGCAGAGATTTCAGCGGGCGAGCGTGAGCTGGCCGACGACCTCGTATTCAACAAGCGCCCCGATGCGTTGCAGCGCTTCATCGAGTATTTCGCGGCCGCTGGTGGTGGTGGAGCGGCGGCGCAGGTGGAGAAGGAAGATCCGACGGCCGGCATGACGGCGGAGCAGAAAATCCACTGGATGATTCTGCATCGAAAGAAAGATGGCATCGAAGATCAGCTGGACGCCGCCGGAGTCCGTAAGAATCCGGTGCGGGTGCTGAACGAGGTGCTGCTGCCGGCGATGAAAGAGGTCGGCGACAAGTTCGGCGCCGGCGAGCTCATACTTCCGTTCGTGCTCCAGTCCGCGGAGGTGATGAAGAAGGCCGTCAAGCACCTCGAGCTCTTCCTCGAGAAGGCGGAGGGATACACCAAAGGGAAAGTCGTGTTGGCAACCGTGTACGGCGATGTGCACGACATTGGCAAATCGCTCGTCAACACCATCCTCTCCAATAACGGGTATACCGTCTTCGACCTCGGGAAGCAGGTGCCCGTCAACACGATTCTCGACAAGGCGGTAGAGGTCGGCGCCGATGCGATCGGCTTGAGCGCCTTGCTCGTCTCGACATCGAAGCAGATGCCGCTCTGCGTGCAGGAATTGGACAAGCGCGGAATGCAGATCCCTGTTCTAATCGGCGGCGCGGCGATCAACCGTCGCTTCGGCCGTCGCGCGCTTTTCGTCGAGGGCGAGCGTGCTTACAACTCCGGCGTGTTCTACTGCAAGGATGCCTTCGAGGGACTCGAGACGATGGACGTGCTCCAGGATCCGAAGAAGCGCGGGCTGTTCGTCGTCAAGAATCTCGACGACGCGCGTAACGATGTGTTCCTGCGCACGACCGTCGGCAAGGACATCGCCGTCGGCGACGCCGGGGGTGATCGCAGCGATGTCGCGGCCAACAACCCGTTACCGTCGCCGCCCTTCTGGGGCACACGCGTGATTCGCGACGTCCCGATCGACGAAGTCTTCGATCTTCTCGATCTCGACGAGCTCTACCGGCTGCAATGGGGAGCGCGGGGCTCGGGCGATCAGTACAAGTCGACCGTCAAGAACGAATTCGAGCCGGCGCTCGAGCGACTGAAGAAGGACGCGAAGAAGAACGGCTGGATCAACCCCCAGGTGGTGTACGGCTACTTCCCCGCGCAGTCGCAGGGCAACGACGTGATTATCTACGATCCCGCCGCCTATTCGAGCGACGGGGGCTCGCTGCGCGAGATCGCGCGCTTCCACTTTCCGCGCATGGTCGGCCGCGAGCGACTTTGTCTCGCCGATTACATCCGCAATGTCGATTCGGGCGATGTCGATGTCCTTCCATTGCAGATAGTCACCGTGGGCAAGGAAGCAACGAAGAGATTCGACGAGCTTCAGGGAAGGAACGAGTACACCGAGGCGTTCTACTCACATGGCCTCTCCGTCGAGTCCGCGGAAGCTGTTGCCGAATGGGCGCACCGGCGCATCAGGAAGGAGCTGGGCGTACCCAGCGGAAAGAGGTATTCGTGGGGTTACGGCGCCTGCCCTGATCTCGACGATCACGCGACAGTTTTCAAGCTGCTTCCCGCCAAGGAAGCGCTCGGCATGGATCTCACTGAATCGTTCCAGCTTCTCCCCGAGCAGTCTACGGCAGCGGTGATCATCCATCATCCTGAAGCCAAGTACTACGCGGTGCGCGGCACCGGGGCGGGCGCTTCGAGTGAACCGGAGGCAGCCGTTGCCTGAGAACCCGCTGATCGCCCGACTCCTCGACCCGCAACAGGTCATCGTCTTCGACGGTGCGATGGGCACGATGCTGTACAACAAGGGCGTGTTCATCAACCAGTGCTACGACGAGCTGAACATCCGCGCGCCGGACCTCGTGCGCGATGTTCACAAGGCGTACAAGAAGGCCGGGGCGGAAGTGCTGGAGACAAATACCTTCGGTGCCAACCGGATCAAGCTGGCGCAGTATGGGCTCGAGGCACAGGTCGCCGAGATCAACCGAGCCGCGGCGAAACTCGCGCGCGACGTCGCGGAAGACGACATCCTCGTCGCCGGCGCCGTTGGTCCGCTCGGAATTCGTCTCGAGCCATTCGGACCCACCAGTCTCGACGAAGCGCGCGCCGTGTTCCGTGAACAGCTCCAGGCGCTCAAGGACGGCGGCTGTGATCTGTTCATCCTCGAGACGTTCGCGGATGTGCATGAGATCGAGCAGGGGATTCTTGCCGCTCACGAAGTGGATGCGACGATCCCCGTCATCGCGCAGATGACTATCGGGTCTGATGGTCACACGCCGTACGGCGTTTCAGTCGAGGATCTCGTCCAATCGCTGGATGCCTTCGGCGCCGATGTGATCGGTCTCAACTGCTCGGTTGGCCCGCAGATCATCCTCGACGCGATCGAAAAGATGGTGCCGATCAGCAGGCGCAAGCTGAGCGCGCAGCCGAACGCAGGAATGCCGCGAGACGTGAGCGGGCGCAGCATGTACATGGCGAGTCCCGAGTACATGGCGACCTACGCGCATCATCTCGTCCAGGCGGGGGCGAAAATCGTTGGCGGCTGTTGCGGAACGACGCCCGAGCACATCGCAGCCGTGGTCGAGGGTGTGCGGCCCTTGTCGCCCCGACAGCCGCGCGTTCGGGCGAGGGAACGACGCCAGATGCAGCCCGATCTTCCTCCTGAAGATCCGGGCGTTGAACCGGTCCCGCTGGCTGAGAGATCCAAGTGGGGCGGCAAGATCGCGCGCGGGGAATTCGTCACGTCGGTGGAGATCGTTCCGCCGCGCGGCGTGGACGCGACGAAGATGTTGCGCGATGTTGCCGCGCTGCGCGATGCCGGGGTGGATGCCGTGAACGTGCCCGATGGGCCCCGCGCGCAGAGCAGAATGGGTGCGTTGCTCACCAGTGTTCTGATCGAGCAACAGGTCGGGATCGAGACGGTCATCCACTATTGCTGCCGCGATCGCAACCTGCTCGGCATGTTGAGCGACCTGTTGGGCGCGGCGGCGGTTGGTCTGCGCAATTTGCTGCTCATCACCGGCGATCCGCCCAAGATGGGGCCGTATCCAAACGCGACGGCCGTGTTCGACATCGACGCGATCGGTTTGACCAACCTCGTGAGCCAGCTCAATCACGGCCTCGATCCCGGAGGCAACGCCATTGGCCCGCCGACGAAGTTCACGATTGGCGTCGGCGTAAACCCGGCCGCGCTCGATCCTTCACAGGAGCTCAAGCGCTTCGAGTGGAAGGTCGAAGCCGGTGCCGAGTACGCGATAACGCAACCGGTGTTCGATGTGAAGCAGCTCGAGAACTTTCTCGGCACGATCGAGCACACGCGGATTCCCATCGTCGCCGGGATCTGGCCACTGGTTTCGCTGCGCAATGCCGAATTTCTCGCGAACGAAGTGCCGGGCGTGGTCGTGCCGGCGAGTATCATCGAGCGGATGCGATCCGCGAGCGCCAAGTCCAAGGAGCACGGTGTGGCGGAGGGAATCGCGATCGCGCGCGAGATGCTGGAGCGTGTGAGACCTCACGTGCAGGGCGTGCAGGTCTCGGCGCCATTCGGAAAGGTCGAGCTCGCATTGGAGGTATTCCGCGACACTCTGGCCGCAGCCGTGGCCAGGACGGCGTAGTGTCGGCCGCGGAGATCTTCCTTTCGCGCTCGCGCTATTGGCTCACGAAGGAATATCCGATCAAGCTCCGGCACTGCGTCAACGCGCTGCCGCGGAGCGTCGTGTGGGCGCGGCCAAATCACGCATCCAACAGCGTCGGAAATCTCCTCGTTCACCTCACCGGCAATGTCACAGAGTGGATTCTTGGTGGCGTCGGCGGGCGTGAGTTCACGCGCAATCGCGCTGGTGAGTTCGTGCGGAAAGAGGGGGAGGAGGCGTCCGTGCTCCTCGACAAGCTCGAGGCGGTGCTGCGCGAAGCCGACTCGGTTCTGGCGGGATTGTCAGAGAAGGATCTGGAGCGATCGATCGTAATCCAGGGCCGTGAGACGACGGTCCTGGCCGCGGTCTATCACGTGGTCGAGCACTTCGCCATGCACACCGGACAGATAATCTTGCTCACCAAGACCTACGCCCCGAACAAGATCCGCTTTTACGAAGACGCGGACGGTCTGGCGCGACCCACCTGGCACGAGGGTACAACGCTGGACGAAGCCGCACACTAGTCGGCGAGCGCTCCCCGCACCATTTTGCACAGATGAAGGGAATTCTGATCGTCGATCATGGCTCGGTGAGAGTCGAGGCCAACGACATGCTCATTTGCATGTCGAACCTTTTGCAGACAATGGCAGGTCCGGATGTGGTCGTGCGTTACGCGCATATGGATCTGGCTCAACCCGACATCCGTCGTGGGTTTACCGATTGCGTCGAAGGGGGCGCGACGGATGTCACCGTTTTCCCCTACATGTTATCCCCGGGCCGGCACTCGACTACCGACATTCCACGGATGGTTGCCGCGGCGGCGAGTGCCTTCCCGCGGGTGACGTTCAGCGTCACACCAGCCTTCGGCGTGCATGAGAAGCTGGCCGAGCTGATTCTCGATCGCGCCGGAATCGAGCCGGTCAGGTCTTTCGAGGGCGCCGAGGCCGACCGATGCTGGGATCCGGATTGTTCGGAGAAATTGTGCGGTGACGCCTGTCGAGCGAAGACCGCGCGCCAGACGGCCATTCCTGGAGAAGAATCGTGATTTACTCGCATCGTGCCGCCCTCAGCTCGCTCACCCTGTTCATGGTGCTCGCGGGAACTGTGCGCGCACAAGCGCCGCTGCAGACCGTCCCCTTCGATCGCGCCAACCTCGATACTAGCTACCCGGCCTGCCGGGATTTCTACGAGTTCGCCAACGGCGGCTGGCTGCAACGCGCGAAGATTCCCGGTCCGACCGCAATTCAGCCGCGAATCTGGTAGACGCAATGCAAGCTGATGCCACTACCTCTTCAGCGCTGACACTGCTCTCCGAGGAAGAGATAATGTTCCGCGACGCGGTCGCGGCATTCACGGCGGAAGAAGTCCGTCCGCGCGTGATGGAGATGGAAAAGGCGGGGAAGATCGATCCCGCGCTGCTACCCAAGTACTTCGAGCTCGGCCTGATGGGAATCGAAGTGCCGGAGCAGTACGGCGGCGCGGGCGGAACATTGTTCATGGTGACGCTTGCAGTGGAGGAAATCAGCAAGGTCGACGCGGCAGCAGCGATCGTCTGCGATGTGCAGAACACCCTGGTCAACTACCCGATCGCCCGTTACGGCACCGACGCGCAGAAAGCGAAGTATCTGCCGCAGCTCGCGTCCGAGATCATCGGTGCGTACGCGCTGTCAGAATCGGGCTCAGGCTCGGATGCATTTGGCTTGGCGGCTCGCGCCGAGAAGCGCGGGGACAAGTGGTTGTTGAATGGACAGAAGTTGTGGATCACCAACGGCGCGGAAGCGGGCGTGTTCGTGGTGTTCGCGAACGCGGATCCGTCCGCCGGTTATCGCGGCATCACCGCATTCATCATCGAGCGCGGCTTCAGTGGATTCAAAGTCGGCAAGAAGGAGGACAAGCTAGGGATTCGTGCGTCGAGCACCGTCGAGCTCTTGCTCGACAACTGCGAGGTTCCCGAGGAGAATGTGCTCGGACCCGTCGGTCAGGGTTACAAGATCGCGATCAATACTCTGAACGGAGGGCGCGTCGGCATCGGCGCGCAGATGATCGGTATCGCGCAGGGCGCGCTCGACGCCACGATCAAGTATCTCAATGAACGCAAGCAGTTCGGGAAGCCGCTCGCCGAATTTCAGGGAGTTCAATTCCAGGTCGCGCAGGCGGCAACGGAAATCGAGGCGGCACGGCTGATGGTGTACAACGCGGCCCGCCTCAAGGACGCGGGAAAGGACATCGCGCGCGAGGGAGCGATGGCGAAGCTCTTCTCCTCACAGGTGTGCGAACGCGTCACCTCGCTCTGTGTCGAGCTGTTCGGGGGCTACGGCTACACGAAGGACTACCCCGTGGAGAAATTCTATCGCGACGCCAAGATCGGGACGATCTACGAGGGGACGTCCAACATGCAGCTGCAGACCATCGCAAAAGCTGTCCTCAAGAATTGAACTGCAACCTTGATTACCTGCCGGGGTTTAACTGCAACTTATGACTGCCGGCCGGGGCTGTCGGCGGACCGGCTGATGGCTGCGAGCGCGCGCGATTAGGGCTGAGTTACTCCCCGTAACAGACCTTCTCTTACGCGCCGCGCCTTTGAAGAAGCGCGCGCGTCCTCGACCAAGCGCGAGCCGACACGCGTCACGAAGCGGAGATGGGCCGTCAGAGTTTGCTCCGCGCCATTTCGCCGAACAACTATGGGGACCTCCGTGCCTTCGGGTTGACGGGCGTAGCGCGAGCGGAATTTATCGGTCCAGTTTGGATCGTCGGCGTTGAATCCGCCGACGGAGATGAGTTGATCGCCGGGTTGGACGCCCGCCGCCGCGGCGGAGCTTTCCGGAACCACTTCGGTCACGTGCAAGCCAGTCGAGTCCTGAAGACTCGCGATTCCTAGCTGCGGTACGCGCGTTGTGTCGCGCGCAAGGCGAAGTCCCGCCAGCGGGAGAACCTTGTCGTAGGGGAATGGCTCGCGCCCATCGATGTAGCGGGAGTAGAAATCACCGAAGGTTTTTCCTTTCGCGGCCTTGCTCACGGTAGCCCACCATTCGTCGGACGTGAAGCCACGACCATTCTTGTAGGCAGTGTTGAAAAGGGTGCGCATCACATCGTCGAGCGAGCTGTGGTTGTCGCTCGCGTCGCGGATCATGATGTCGACCAGCAATCCGGCCAGTGATCCCTTTGGATAGTAGATGTACTCCGTTCCATCGCGTGGATGAATCCACGTCGAGAGCGATGCATCCTCGAGCGCGGTTGGAGGGAGCTCGTCGACCTGCGACATCTTGTCACTGGTCAGCATGTAGAAGCCGCTCGCATCCACGAGCCCGCCGCGAACCTCCGCGAGATCGGCGTAGTAGTCGGTTATTCCCTCGCTGATCCACAGCAGGGGCGTGGGCTGCTCCTCATCGTACCTGTACGGCCACATGTCCGCCGGCCGCAGCCGCTTTACGTTCCAGGCGTGAAAGATCTCGTGCGCGTAGAGTGACGGAAGCACCGGTGTGCCGAGCATTCCTGGACTCAGCACATCGACGTGGGAATTCTGGTGCTCGAGACCCGAGCCGCCACCATAGGATGGATCGGTGATCTGCAGCACGCTGTACGTGTTCCACGGTACCTCATTGAACACCTTGACCTCGACCGGAATAACTCGCTTGAGCGCGTCCCAGACTGCGACGCGGGCCGGGCCCGTGACACTTCCCGAGGGATATGTGGCAAAGCGGACCCAGGTCCCCGATATCTGCGCGCTATCCAGGTCGAATTGCCCAACGAAGAACGGCATGTCCACCAGATCGTGATAGTTCGACGCGGAGTAGCGGTGTGCGCCGGCCGGCGTCATGCCAGTCACGATCTTCCATCCGGCTTCCGTGTTCACCGTCACCGACGACGGAAAGTCGAATCCCCTGCCCTCGGGATACGGAAAGAGATTCGTCCCATTGAAGAGCAGAAAATCGGGGCGCGACCACGTGTTCGCGTTGTCGAGGCTATCGGCCAGATAGTCGAATCGCACAGTGACCTCGCCCACTCCACGGGGACGAATACGCCAGGTGTCGGGATCGATCTTGTCCCAGGCCAGCGAATTCCCCGATTGCTCCGCCGAGAAGTTGGAGACATCACGCGCAAAGTTGTCGATCTCGTATGCTCCGGGCGTCCACTTGGGAAGCGAGAGCAGAACAACATCCGTCCCTCCCACGGTGAACGTCATCGTGGATGTCACCTGCCGGCGCACGCCGTTGGCGCGATTGAACGTCACCTCGTAGCGGATGTTGGTGACTGGCGCGGAAATCGTCGCGCCTTGTGACAAGGCACGCGACGGCAAGAGGATCGCGCCGAACACGACTGGGAGCAGGAGACTAACGCTTGTTCTCATTCTGGAATTACGATTTGAACACAGGCAACGCTAACTAAACGGGGAAGACCAACTGCGAGAAGAGCTAGGTGGGGGGTGCGAGGTGCTAGCTATGGGGCTGGAGGTAGAAACGCGAGATGGTGCGCATTACCTCCTACCTCGCACCTAGCACCTCCAACCTCCCACCTAGCTCTTCTCGCAGTTGTTTTTTCATTCCCCATAGCTTCGCGCCGTCGCCTGTCTTGCAAGAGTCGTTCGCGCGCGTGAGTTAGGAGCGTCCTCCGCGCGATGCTATATTCGACCCTCCCCAGTACACCCGCCCTGATGATCGCCACTGAATCCCTCAGCTTCTTGAAGAAACTCCTCGATACGCCGGGCCCTTCCGGCTTCGAGGCCGCGCCCGCGAAGCTGTGGCGCGACTACGCAAAGAAATTCGCGAAGGTGAGTGGCGACGTCGCCGGCAACAGCCTGGCAGAGGTGAATGGCGGCGGCAAGCCGATAATCATGCTGGCCGGCCACATCGATGAGATCGGCGTCATCGTCAATTACATCGACGACCAGGGCTACGCCTACATCCAGCCGATTGGCGGCTGGGATCCGCAGGTGTTGATCGGGCAGCGTCTCCGCTTCATCGGCCGCAAAGGCGAAGTGTTCGGCGTCGTGGGAAAAAAGCCGATCCATCTCATCAAGCAGGAAGAGCGCGAAAAGGCAGCGAAGTTCACCGACATCTGGGTGGACTTCGGCGCCAAGACAAAAAAAGAGGCGGAGGAGATGGTTCTCGTGGGTGACCCGGGCGTGATCGACTCGCGTACGATGGAGTTTCCGAATGGGAGACTCGTTTCGCGCTCTATTGACGACCGGATCGGCGCGTTCGTCGTTCTCGAGGCACTACGTCGGTACGCGGACAAGCCCGGTTCGGCGAAGGTCGTTGGCGTCGCCACGACACAGGAAGAGATCGGCTATCGGGGCGGCGGGGCGGGTGTGTGCGCGACCGGCATCGGCCCGCAGATGGCAATCGTCGTCGATGTGACGTTCGCGATCGACCATCCCGGTGTCGAGAAGAAGGAATACGGTGAAGCCACCATCGAAGGAGGCCCGGTGCTGACGCGCGGCTCAATCATCTCTCCGGTGGTATTCGAGCTACTGCGGAAGACGGCGGAAGCCCGGAAGATTCCCTTTTCGCTGCATGCGGCGGGACGGGAGACGAGCACCGATGCCGACGCAATTCACATCGCGCGCGAGGGAGTCGCGACGGGCCTTGTCTCCGTCCCCAATCGCTACATGCACTCGCCGAACGAGCTAGTGAGCATCAAGGATCTGGATCACGCCGCGGAGCTGATCGCCGAGACGTGCCGGGCGGTGACGAGCAAAACCGACTTCACCGCGCGTTAGTCGAGGGTTGTCGCCGCCCTCGTGAGCTCGCCGAGCTAGCCTGCATGCCCAAGCCTATCCCCGCCCCTCGGGAAGAAGGATTCACAACGACGACCGGCTCACCCCTTTACTGGGCGAAGTACGGTCGGCCGGGTGCCCCGAAGCTGCTGGTTCTTCATGGTGGACCGGGTGCCGACCACCGGTATCTGCTGCCGCAGATGCTGCACCTCGGCGAGAAGCACGATCTGCTCTTTTACGACCAGCGTGGGGGCGGTCGCTCCCGGGCCGATGCGAGGATTCCGATCACGTGGAAGACCAATGTCGAGGATCTCGGAGCAGTAGTGGAGGAGTTCGGGCTCGACCCCTTATCGATCGTCGGGTACTCGTGGGGCGCGATGCTCGGGCTGCTTTACGCGATCGAACAGAGGGTGAATCCGCATCTCCTCGCGCCCGAGCGCATGGCGCTGATCAGCCCTGGCCCGTTGACGAGGGAATACCGGCGTCAGTTCGAGGCGGAATTCGCCCGCCGGCAGCAAAGTCCCGAGGTACAAAGGATGCGCGACGAGCTGGCGGCGTCGGGCCTGCGAGAGAAGGACCCGGAGGCGTACCGGCAGCGTGCCTTCGAGCTGGGAGTCGCAGGTTATTTTTCAGATCCGCGCAGGGCGGCCGACCTTACCCCCTTCAGGGTAGTCGGACGGGTACAGGAATCCGTATGGGAAAGTCTTGGGGATTTTGACCTCATCAGCGACCTGAAAGGGATCAAAATCCCCTCGGTAATCGTTTCTGGCCGTGACGATCCGATTCCAGTCGCGTCTTCCAGTGAAGCCGCTAGTGCGCTCGGAACGAACCTCGTGGTTCTGGACGAGTGCGGCCATGTGCCGTACGTTGAACAGCCGCAAGGGCTGTTCGAGGCACTCGACCCATTCCTAGATGAATCCAATCCGACCGTACGAAGCTGAAACTCGGCCATGACATCAGACTCCGGCGTCACACAGCACGCGATCAGCTCGATCATGGTCGACGGCAAGGAATACAAGGTCGCGCTCCGTCTCGCGTACGATGGCGTGGAATACATTGGCAGGCTCTGGTTCAGCGATCCGTCGAGCGATCAGATGGGCATTCCGGATCACGGCGCCGTTCCGGGCCGCACGATCGCTGAAGCGGTCGAAGTAGCCAGAAAACTCACTCCTCAGGACCTCGAGAGGCGCTGCCACCGCGCTCTCGCCGACAAGAGACGCTACATCCGGCTTCGCCGCGCTACGGAAGAGATCATCACCAAGATCAAGTACATGAATCGCGTAGCCGTCACGATGCGCCACGGGATGCTCGACAGCGAGGGCGCCAGCCAGGAGCTGGAGTTGATTCAGAAGCAGATCGAAGAGATCGTGAAGACGCTGCCCTTCCACGCCGGAATCGAAGAAACGGCATAGCTCTCCGGCGATCCTGGAATCCAATACCAAGATTGGATGGTAAGGATCTACGTGTAGCAATCAGCTGTGAATGGCCCTCATATATTGGGGGCATGGATTCCCGCTCGGCCGCGCACGTTCTCTCCCAGATCGGCGCCCTCCTCCAGGTAAAAGGCGAACAGAAATTCAAGGCGCGCGCATACGCCGGCGCGGCCCGTTCGCTCATCGCGCTCGACACCGATGATCTCGCTCCCCTGCTGCGCTCGGGCGAGCTGGCGGACACGCCCGGAATAGGACCCGCGACCCTGTCGGTCGTCCGTGAGCTGGTCGAGACGGGCGAGTCGTCGTATCTCAACCAGCTGCGCGAAGGAATGCCGGAGGGATTGCTGGAGCTCTTTCGCGTTCCGGGACTCAATGCCGCCAGAATTCAGGTGATTCACGACGCGCTCGGCGTTCAGACGTTGGAAGACCTGGAGCGCGTGGCGCAGAACGGCCAACTGGCCGAGTTGCCGAAGTTCGGCAAGAAGACGGCAGAGAAGATCCTGCGAGGAATCGAGATCCTGCGGCGCGACGCGCATCTCAAGCGCTTTCCGGCAGCCGCAATCGAGGCGCACCTCCTGCTCGCCAACATCGTGAAGCATCCCGATATCGTTCAGGCCGATGTCGCGGGGTCTATTCGCCGGCACAACGAAGTCGTTGGCGACATCGACATCGTGGCCGAATGTTCGGCGGACCCCGCGAGGGTGGCGGCGTCGTTTGGGCGGTCTCCCGGTGTGGCCGAGAGCAAGATCCGCGAGGACCCGGGCTCGGTGCACATTCGGTTCGTCGATGGGACACACCTCGATATGCACTGCGTCACGAAGGGTGATTACCCGGTAGCGCTGTGGCGTGCAACGGGAAGTACGGCGCACGTTGAGGAGATGAACGTTTTTGTCCGCAACAAAGGGCTCGAGATCGCCGGCAACTCGCTGATCGGGAGGAGCGGAAAGAGAGTCAGCCTGAAGGATGAAGACGCGTTTTTCACGGCGCTGGATCTGGAGCCGATTCCTCCAGAAATGCGGGAGGGGATGGGTGAGATCGAAGCGGCGTCTCGGGGCGAACTGCCGAACCTGGTGAACTTCGACGATCTCCGCGGCGTTCTGCATTGTCATTCTGATTATTCCGACGGAACCGCGACGATAGAGGCGATGGCGAACGCCGCACAGGAGCGCGGTTGGGATTACATCGGAATCTCCGATCATTCTGAGTCAGCGTTTTATGCCGGCGGCCTCAAGCGCGACAAGCTCCTGCGGCAGCAGGAGGAAATCGACCGCCTGAATGCGGAGATGAAGGGTTTCCGCATCCTCAAGGGAATCGAAGCCGACATCCTTGCCGATGGCCGACTCGACTACGACGCGGAAATTCTGGACGGTTTCGACTACGTAATAGGGTCGATCCATTCGCGCTTCAGCATGGATGGCGACGCGATGACGAAGCGTGTGCTCGCGGCTCTCGACGATCCGCACCTTACGATCTTGGCGCATCCAACAGGCAGACTGCTTCTCACGCGCGAGCCATACCCGATCAACATTGAAGCCGTGCTCGAGAAGGCCGCGCGAGTGGGAGCGGCGGTGGAGCTCAACGCCGATCCGCACCGGCTCGATCTCGACTGGCGGTATTGCCGTCAGGCGAAAGCGCTGGGCGTGACGATCGAGATCGGACCCGACGCCCATTCAACGGCCGCGCTTGACAACGTGCATTTTGGAATCGGAATGGCGAGAAAAGCGTGGCTCGAGGCGGGCGAGATTCTAAACACGCGCGGCGCAGACGACGTGCTCGCATTTGCGCGGAAGAGGCGGTCCAAATGAAACCCGTGATCGTGAAAGGAAAAAAGGCGGGTGGTGCTCGTCCGCGCGATAAACGCCGACCCCGGCGAATTGCGAAGAATGCCATCGGTCCCTACGCGCTCGAGGTTTTTTCGCGTCTCAAGCGCGAGTATCCCAATGCGCGCACCGAGCTCGACTACGAAACGCCGCTCCAATTGGCGATCGCGACCATCCTGAGCGCCCAGTGCACCGACAAGCGCGTGAACATGGTGACTCCGTTGCTCTTTCGGACTTTTCCGACGGCCGCGTCGCTCGCCGATGCGCCACCGGAAAAACTGGAGGAGATCATCAAGAGCACGGGGTTCTTCCGCAACAAGACGAAAAGCCTGATCGGCCTCGGCAAGGCTCTGGTCGAGCGGCACAACGGAGAGATTCCGGATTCGATGGTGGAGCTGGTCAGGCTGCCCGGAATCGGACGCAAAACCGCGAACGTCATCCTCGGCAACGCGTTCAAGAAAAACGAAGGCATCGTCGTTGATACTCATGTTGCACGGCTGAGCCACCGGCTCGGCCTCACCAGAGAGACGGATCCGATCAAGATCGAGCAGGATCTGATGCCGTTATTTCCGCGCGAAGATTGGGCGCTGCTCTCGCACCTCCTCATCTTTCACGGGCGTAGAGTCTGCGAGGCGAGAAGGCCCAAGTGCGAAATCTGCGTGCTCAACGCCATCTGCCCGTCGAGCACGGTCTAGTGTTATCATACAGGCCGAAGCTGGCTTGCAGTTCAACAACTTTGACGACCAAGCGAAGATGACCAAATTCGCTACGATAGAAACCAACAAGGGCACCATGAAGGCGGAGCTGTACGAGAAGGCCGCGCCGAAAACTGTCGCCAACTTCGAGAAGCTCGCCAACTCCGGCTTCTACGATGGAACCAAGTTCCACCGCGTCATCAAGGATTTCATGGTCCAGGGCGGCGATCCGTACTCGAAAGGTGGCGAGCACGCGAAGGGCCCGGTCGGAACAGGTGGCCCGGGCTACAAGATCGACTGCGAGACGCAGGGGAATCCACACAAGCACGAGGTAGGCGCGTTGTCGATGGCGCACGCCGGAAAGAACACGGGCGGCAGCCAGTTCTTCATCGTGCTCAGCGAGCAGAACACCAAGCACCTGAACGGAGTGCACACCGTTTTCGGAAAGGTCATCCAGGGTATCGACGTGGTTCCCAAGATCAGCCAAAACGACACCGTGACGAAGGCCAGGGTCTCGAGCGAGCCGGGAGCGAAGTGATGGCGACGAAAAAGAAGACCGACTTGAGCGCCGCACTGACCGGCTTGATCCTAGGCGCAGTGACGCTATTCCTCCTGCTCACCACGATCGTGATGATGACGAACGCGCGCTATCGCGGGAAAGAAGCCGCGGAAACTACCGTCCACCAGTAAAGGATCGAAGGGAGAATTGACGTTCTTGCTGGTCAGAGTATATTACTGACTGGTCAGTAACTATGTGTTTAGCAATGCCAAAAACCAAGACAGCATCACCAAAATGGCGTAGACAACCCGAGCACCGGCCCCAGCAGATCATCGAGGCCGCCCTCGAGGTTTTCGGCGAATGCGGACTCGCCAACGCCCGACTCCAGGACATCGCCGACCGCGCCGGAGTCTCTAAGGGCACTATCTACCTCTACTTCCCCAACAAGGAAGAACTCTTCCGCGAGATGATCCGGCAGACCGCTGTCGCCGCGATCGAATGGGCCGAGAAGATGACGGGGCAAGGATCGCCAACAGAGCAGCTATGCGCCGCGATGCGGGGCTATTGGAAGTTCGTCCGGTCGCCAGTCTTCAGCACGATCTACCGTCTCGTCCTCGGTGAGCTCCACCAATTCCCCGACCTGGCAAAGTTCTACGCTGACGAAGTCGTAGCCCGCGGGCTCAAGCTGCTCAGTGGAATCATTCGTAAGGGAGTCGAGACTGGCGATTTCCGCGAGATCGATCCGATGATCGCCGCGCGCATGCTGGTCGCGCTCACCATCATGAACGCCATTTGGCGCGATGAACACACTGGTGTTCCACTCCTCTGCCACAAGAAGGACGAGGAAGTTTTCCAGGAGCTGGCCCAATTCTATCTCCATTCGATCGCGCCGTTCGCAGGCTCATACGCGCAAGCCGATGGGGCTCCGTCGGACGCGGTTTCGTTCATTCCATTCGACAATGACTAAGATTTTTCCCAGCATTACCCGCCGCGTGTTCTCGGCCCTCGCAGCGATTACACTCGGCTCCTCTAGCGCGTTCGCGCAGACGACGGTCGCCGCGCCAACTCCGGCAGTCGCGCCACCTGCATCGGCGACTCCGCTCACCCTCGGTGATGCGGCGAGACTTGCCGCGCATCAGAGCGCCCTTGCCCAAGGCGCTCGACTCCGCGCCGACGAAGCCGGAGCTCGCGTCCGCGAGCGCAGAGCCGACCTTCTCCCGACGGTAAGCAGTTACGTCCAGGAAGCCGGCCGAACTTTCAACACGTCGACTCTTGGCATCGATTTCCCCGCGACGCCTGGCAACCCGCCGCTGTTCGATCCGCAGGGTCAGGTCGAGGGACCAATCAACACTCTCGACATTCGGGGTCGCGTGCAGCAGAACCTTCTCGATTTCGGCGCGATCGGACGTGTGCGCTCGGCTCAGGCCCAGGCTCGCTCCTCGAGCGCGGACGCCGATGCCACCGCCGAGCAGGCCGCGAACATCGCGACCAGCGCTTACATAAGGGCGATGCGCGCTGACGCCGATCTGCGTGCACGTCAGGCCGACACACGCCTCGCCACCGAATTACTCAGCATTGCACAGTCCCAGCTTCAGGCCGGAACGGGTGTCGGGCTCGATGTCACACGCGCCAAGGCACAGCTCGCGGCGACGCGCGC
>DASWBG010000036.1:0-6772 GCA_036390715.1 Gemmatimonadaceae bacterium | reverse complement strand
GAGCTTCGCGGTGATGCTCAGATCCTGAAAGCCTTTCAGGCCGTGAAGCACTCCCTGGCTGGCGTGCGTCTCGATGTATGGAAGCGTCGCCATGAGCCCCAGTCTTTCGGTCACCCCATATGCGCCGACCAGTGTTGTGCTCTGTGTCGTCAACGTGCCGATGTTCCCGTTCGTTCGCTTGAGAGTTCCTTCCCAGTACTGGTTCCAGCTGTCATGCGCGTACACCACGCCCATCATGAGCGTCTTCTTCGGGATCATCAGGCCATCGTCAGCCGTCTGAGCGCCGGCTGATGACGCGCCGACCGCGACAAGAATCAGCAATCGCAGTGTTCTGGTAAGCAGGATGCGCGGACGTTGTGTGCTTTGCATAAGAGGCGCGGATCGGGTTGACTGCAAATCGCCGGGCCCGCAGGTGACCGACGGTCTGGGCGCCCAATGTAGTAATCGGCCCTTCCTTGCGCAATAATCAACAAAATGCCATACTCCCCTTTTGCTCCGACAGGAGAGGACACAATTGGAAAAAGTCACGGATGTGATGCAAGGGACGCTGGATCTGCTGATTCTCAAGGCGCTGGCGCTTACCCCCATGCACGGTTGGGGAATCAGCAAGCACATCAACCAGATTTCGGGGGGCGTCTTCCGGATCGGACAGGGCTCACTGTATCCCGCCCTTCATCGATTCGAGAGTCGCAGGTGGGTGATGTCATACTGGCGACAGACTCCGAATAATCGGATCGCCAGATTGTACGAGCTTACACCGGCGGGAAGGCACGCGCTCGAGGACGAGATCGCGGTCTGGCGTTCCTACACGAGCGCCATGGACCTCGTAATAGACGCGCGGTAATAGAAGGCGCGGCTGTCCGTGCGCGAGCTACTTCGCGCCAAGTTTGCTCTGGTTCGACAGGATCTTCTTTTGATTCCTGATAATCGCCTGCTGGTTCCGGATTATCTTCTCCTGATTCCTGATTATCGTCGCGAGCTTGGTCTGGCCTCTAATGATCCTCTTTTCGTTCGCGATGATTCTTTCTTGGTTCCTGACTGTCGCATGTGCCATTGCGGGGGTCCCTTTTTAGTTCGAACTCAGGAGTTGTGCAGGCACGATAACTTAGTACTAGATCATTCCCACGAGTAGCCTGAGAGCCACAACGGAGGCCAGGTACCCCAGAATTGCTCCTATTGAAGTGAGGGCGCTCAGCACGTACTTGGCAGCTGTGGCATGATCGCTTCGAAAGATCCGGTGGCGAGCAGTAGCCCTTACTGTTCCGGCGTTGGCTCGAATTCGGGAATGTTTTCGTGCATGAAAGCCAGGCGTTCCCGAATATCACCGTCCGTCGGATTGAGTGCAGCGGCCAGCACGATGTCTCGGAAGGCCTGCGAGTAGTAGGCGGTTCGCGCCTCGCCGACTGCTTTGCGTCCGAGCTCATATTCCACGTGGCAACGATCGTTCAGAGCGTCTGCATCCTGAGGAAACTGAAGGAGAACGCTGTTGAAGTCTTCCAACGCTTCCTCATTCAATTCCGCCTGAGAATTGTATGTTCCCCGCTCGTACCGGAATTGCCAGAAGTTCCCAAACTCTAGCGCGCGCTGGTAAGCCTCGAGAGCGTCCCCATTTCTCCCGGCCGCCTCGGAGATGCGGCCCTTGTCCCAGTCCACAAATCCTCTGAGCGCGTTGATGCGGGGGTTGCGTTTCGCGTAGGGCGCGGATTCTTCTGCGAACTGCGCCATAGCTTCGTACGAACCGCCCCACCGTGGCAGCAAGTTGTGCATGTAGGTCGCACGCAGCAGGAAACTGTACGGTTGGATCTTGAGCGCCCGATCGAGCATCTCCCGGGACATCGCTGTCCCGCGCTTCGTGGTGGCTAGATCAATCAACTGACGGTAGGCGACGATGGATTTGGGATCGAGGCGTAGGGCCTCGGTCAGGTCGTCGAAAGTGAGCTGGAAGAATTTTCCCATGCGCGCGAACTGCTGATTCGTCGTCTTGCTGGCATACCCGCCGCCTCGGGCATTCCAGCCGGATGCCTTGAAAAAGCTGGCGCGCGCCAATCGCGCTGCCGCGGAAGTGGGCCGCTGCTGGACCCATTCGTTGAGGAACGGCTCGAGCTCCGGCACGGGCACGCCGAACGCGGCGTACGCGTCGAAAAGTCGGTATTCGACACGATAGTCGCGCAGTACGCTGTCGGCGTAGGCAGCGAGCACGCGGTCGAGCGCATCGTACGACCTGGACGTAAGGAGACGTCGTACGGCCAGGCGATCGATCGTCTGAGTTGGGTACCCGAAGTCCTCGGTTTGCGTGCCGACTACAGGCAGCAAGACCGAGATTTTTCCGACCGGCTGCGCGGTCGTTGTGCCGGCTGCCGGCGCGCCAGTCACCAATGGTGTCGACGCATCTGGCGTAATGGGCGCCGGCGCGTCCGCTTCAACGGAAGCTGCAGGCGACGCTGCTCGACCGCGAACGTCCCGAAGCGTCGCGCTGAGATGCAATGGCTTGCAGTTTGGTCCGTCGACAACGGCGAGAGCCGAGTTGCCGTCATTCCGACCGGACACGGAACATGTCTCGACGCCGTATTGGTGGGACGCCGACGCGCGCCAGCCATGCTCATCGGCGCTCTCTATGGTAAGCGTGACTCCACGCGGAAGCGTGAGGGCCACAATGGTCGACTGGTCAGCCGAGTACCGTAGGTTGTTCGCGTAGTAGACGTCTTCCGCGCTGGCGAGGTCCGTCAGCGCAACCCGCATCTCAGTGCCCTGTATCGTCGAGTTATGGCGCTCGGAACACGCGAGGAGGAAGAACACGACGACGATCGCGGTCGACCAATGCCCGGCTCCGGACCCGTTGTGACCAGCTGGCATCGCACGCTCCGGTGGGGGACTGTTCGTCCGCTTATTAGGCTGAGCGCGCTCGGCGGGTACGCTACCCGCGAGTCAGGTCGGCTCTCTTACAGGACGCCGAAGTTGAACCAGTCGCAACCGAGCGCGGGCCTGCGATTTTAGAGGTAGCAATGTTACTTCGTCGCCACGGACTTTCTACGCGAAACGCCCCGCGCGCTTCAGCTCGCTCTCAACGCGCCGAACACCGGGAACAACGCACCCACAACCCACGTAATCGCGGCTACGATCGCTGCCTGCTGCTTCGGGATCTTTCCGACCACATGCAGGCCGATCGCCAGCAGTACCGTCACCCAGATCGTGAACACATCCACACGACTCGCGAGCGCAATTATCACCGGGGATGCGGTATCTGGATTCATGAATCGAGCGATGCTGAAGCTCACGCTGTTGACGGACGTAAGCTTTTCCGGACTCATGAACAGTCCCTGCGCCGCGTTCGTCAGAATCTGAACGATGCGCGGAACTTCGGCGTACGTCGCAACCATGATCGCCGCCGCGACCGACTCCTTCGCGTCGAAAAGCTTTCCTACCAGCCAGAGCACCACGCCGGTGCCGAACACACCTATCGTGAGGAAGACAGCAAAGACGACAGGGGCGAACATCTCGAAGAAATTTCGTCCCGTCGCAAGCTGCTCCGAGGTCAGGCCCGGGTTCTGCCGCATTGCCGCCGCGCTCTGTCTCGCGAATTCCGCGTCCATGACCGGCTGCATCGCGTTCTTGGTCACGAAAACGAGCACGGCAGCGATGATCGCCAATAAGAGCAGAGCCATCCCGAACTTTCCGTCACTTCTCCTCGCAAACACGGAGGACGGCGCATAAAAGATGTCCACAAAATCTTCCCACAGACCCGCCTTCGCGGGCGAGGCATCTACTTCTTTGACCGCGTCGCCATTACTGCCCATTGACTCATCCTCGCGATTGAAGACATTGGTCGGACCAGATTAGTACGAATTTCTCCTCCCCACCACAAGGAACTGACATGCCATCGGAACCCAGCCGCCCCCGCCCGCTGGTCCTCGAGCCCCTGATACATCCGAAGGAGAAGATCTATTTCGCGATCTGCGTTGTCGTTAGCCTCGTCATTTACGTCGGCCTGGCAATGACCATTCTCAACGGCGGACCGATTGCCGGCACTCTGACTACCTATCTCGTATTCGGCATCGTCGCGTTCTTCATTGTTCACGGCCTCCACATCGGTCACGTGCGCGGCAATGGAGTGCGAGTCTCGAGTCGTCAATTCCCCGAACTGAATGCGATGGCCGACCAGCATTCCCGTAGACTCGGATTGGACGAGACACCCGCGATCTTCGTTCTTCAGTCTGGTGGAGTCCTCAATGCTTTCGCGACGCGATTCCTCGGGCGCAACTTCGTAATCCTCAACTCCGACGTTCTCGCGCTCGCAACCCAGAAGGGCGAGAAGGCCGTCAGCTTCGTCCTCGGCCACGAGCTCGGCCACGTGCAACGCAAGCACATGACCCGCAGAGCGCTGCTATATCCGGCGATGGTGTTCCCTTTCCTGAGTGGCGCCTATTCGCGAGCGTGTGAGTACACGTGCGATCGCTTCGGCAACGCGCTCGAGCCGGAAGGCGGAGTGGATGGCCTGCTGGTTTTGGCGGCGGGACGCGACCTCTACACCCACGTTAACTCGACCGAATACAGCGGTCAACGGGAGACGGAAACCGGCTTCTTCGTGAGATTCGCGGAGATTCTGTCGACGCACCCTAACCTTCCGAAGCGCGTAGCAGCGCTCGACGCGGTACGTAAACACGCGCCCGTGCCAGCCCGCCCCTTGATGGGCGAGACCGTCGCGATCATTCCAACCTAGCCGGAGGCTTGTACCACTCCACGTCGGTTATCAGCCGCGCTCCGTGCTGATACGTGAAGTACGCGTACGCCCACTCGAACAGCACACTCAGGCGATTCCGGAATCCGATGAGATACGTGATGTGAACGAATAGCCAGAAGAACCACGCAAACCGTCCCGAGAACCTGATCCAGCCCAGATCAGCGATCGCGCGATATCTGCCGATCGTCGCTAGATCTCCCTTGTTCCAGTACCGGAAGTTCTTCCGCGGCTGGCGACGCAGGTCGCGGACGATGTTCCTGCCGGCGGAGGCTCCTTCCTGAATGGCCGCCGGCCCCACACCGGGAACCTGCCGGCCGTCCTGCACCAGCGCCGCCAGATCGCCGACTACAAAAATCTCGGGATGGCCGGGTACCGATAAGTCAGGGCTCACCTGAATTCTACCCGCGCGATCCAGCGGACCACCGAGAAATCTCCCGACTGGTGACGCTTTATTCCCGGCCGCCCAGAAGGCGTTTCTGGCGCGGATTTGTTCGGTTCCAATGTGCACACAGTCCGGCTCGACTCCGGTGACGGCAGATTTGACCCGCACTTCGACTCCGAGATCTTGCAAATCCTGAGTCGCACGCGCAGCCAGGTCTTCCGGGAACGTCGGGAGGATACGCGGACCCGCTTCGATCAACACAACGCGAGTTTTGCCCGCATCAATTCTTCTGAAGTCCGGAGCGAGCGTTTTCTTCGCGATGAACGGCAGCGCGCCCGCGAGCTCGACCCCTGTCGGCCCGCCGCCGACGATGACGAATGTCAGGTACTCCTGACGCTCGCGCTCGTCGTCCGATTTTTCCGCGAGCTCATACGCGAGCAGGAAACGACGCCGGATCTCGGTGGCGTCCTCGATCGCCTTGAGACCAGGTGCGTACGGTTCCCAGTCATCGTGACCGAAGTAGGCGTGCCTCGAGCCCGTGGCGACGATCAGATAGTCGTACGGGATTTCGCGCAGCTCTTCATCGACGCGAACCACACGTCGCGACGGATCGATCTCACGCACCTCCGCCATCAGGACTTCGGTATTCTTGTGCCGCCTCACAATCCACCGAATCGGCGCCGTGATCTCGCTCGGCGCCAACGCTGCTGTCGCCACCTGATACAGGAGCGGTTGAAAGATGAAGTGATTCGTCCTGTCGATGAGCGTCACGTCAGCGTTGGCGCGCTTGAGCGCCTTCGCGGCGGTGATCCCCCCGAATCCTCCGCCGATGATTACGACGCGCGGACGAGCCGGGACGTCAGGCAAGTCTCTCCTCGAACGATCTGGCGGCAAGCGTCATGAGAAGCACCAGAAAGATCAACAGCACACTGTACGCGGCCGCCGTTCCGAACGCCAGAGCGCGGAGCTGGGCCAGAATCTCCATCGATATCGGACGATTGGAGTGCGTGTAGAGGACAACGCTCGCGACGAACTCGCCGACCGCGGTCACGGCGGCGAGCAACCCGCCTGCCACCAACCCAGGACGTGCAGCGGGAAGAATCACTCGCCGCATCGTCATCATCCACGAAGCCCCAAGCCCGCGCGCGGCATCCTCGAGCGAGGCATCCATCTGCCGAAGGGAGGATTCGACAGCTGATGCGACGAGCGGAATGTCGCGAATGAAATAGGCGAGCGGCAATATCCAGAACGTCCCGACCAACAGTATCCTGCCGGTCAGCAGATCATTACGGTTGAAGGTCGCGGCAAGACCGAGTGCGATCGCAGTCGCGGGAATCGCCCATGGAAGAGCGACGAGAAGCTCGAGCAGGCCGCGCCCCCCGAACTTCCGGAGCACAATCAGGTATCCCGCGATGAAACAGACGACGAGATTCGCCGCCGTCGCGATCAATGCCATTGACACGCTATTCGTGATCGGCTTCCAAAGCTCGCTCTCGGAGAAGAGCCGCTGGTAGTTCTCGAAAGTGTATTCGGGCGGCAGCACTTGAGTGGTCCAGGCTCCGTCCCGCGCGAAGGAGACGAGGATGACCATGAGATGTGGAAGCACGAGCGCCACCACGATTACGGCCGATGCGACGGTGGTCAGAATCTGG
>DASWBG010000035.1:0-8005 GCA_036390715.1 Gemmatimonadaceae bacterium | reverse complement strand
CGCCCTGGTGTATCCGACGCTGCCGTTTGCGCCAACGGGCGACGCGGTGAAGCGCACAGCGCACATGCGCTTTCCCGGCTCGGTGACGCTCACGCCGCAGACGTATCGCTCAGTCGTTCACGATGTGGCGCTCAGTGCGATCGACGCTGGATTTCACAACGTCTTCATCATGGGCGACCATGGCGACGGTCAGGACGCGCTCGGCGCTGTCGCAAACGAGCTGGACGCGCAGTGGAAGCCGAAGGGGGTGCGCGTATTCTACGTTCCCGATTTGTACTTCAAGGAGAAGAAACAGGCGCGCGCGTACGAAGCGTCACACGGACTTCCAACTCACGACGTCCATGCGGGGATCGACGACACCTCGGAGCTGATGGCGCTCGATGGACAACATCGCTGGATCCGCGCCGACAAGCTGGCGCCGAGTGAGGGAGCTCAAACCGCGCGCACCGGTGTTGATGGGGATCCAACCAAGGCAACAGCTGCACTCGGCGATGTGTTTCTTCAGTACAAGATCGACGACGCCGTTTCGCAAATAACGGCTCTGGAAAAAAACCAGCAGCGAGAAGAGTAAGGTGGTTGGTCCACCTTGCTCTTCTCGCTGTGGGTTTTTTATTACTGACAGCCGTCCACTCTGTGGGTATCGAGGTGAAGAGTGCAGGTCAGCGTTCCGATCTGCAGCTTCGGCGTCACCGTTCCATCGAACGTGACGACGACCCGTCTCGTTACCTGCTTGCTCGCCGTTCCGGTGGCGCCCTGTAGTGACGCGGTGTAATCGGTAGCGACGACCACTGTGCCGCTCAGAGGAATTTGGCTCGGCGCAGCTTTCCCAGGCATGAGAACGTTGGTAACCGTATCGTGTGCCGTGCCGGCGAGTGTTCTGATGCCGTCGAGTCCAATGTGCGACACGGTGTCAGCGCCGGATCCAACTCCATTCCACTTCCGTTGCGGCTTCAGGCTGATCAGACCGCTCACCGTAAGGTTGTGGTTTCTGTGAACGCCAGCCGTCCAGACGATATCTCTCTGAAACGAGCCGTCGACCTGGGCCTGGAAGTTCACCGATTCGACTTTCGTCGAGTCAAAGGTCTGTAGCGATCCACCGTTTGCATCGTAGAACGCAAACGATCTGGTAACGGCGAGTCCCTGTTCTGTAGTCGCCGTGCAGGTGTAGCGGGGCGCGGTGTAGCTACAGTTAGGCGCGACGGCGCCGAAGCTCGGCTGACCGCTCGTGCCGTTGCCCGTGACATTCACGTTGTAGCTGGGCGAGACCATGGTGAACGAGCCAGCTGCGGTGACGTCGTCGGTAAAGCCGGCGACCTGTGAGGCGACGGCGTCGCCTGAAGTCGCGGCGACGTCGGCGTTGATCTGCGCATCATCCAGCGCTGGAGGACCAGCGAGGTCGCTGCTGCAAGCAACTGCTCCGGCCGCCAGGAACATCGCGGCGGCAGTGAGCATGGGGTTTCTGAATCTCATAAAAAAGAGTGCTCCGGAAGGTGTTTTGCGCCGCAATGCGGCTGCTATAAACACGAAGGAGCACGCGAATCGAAACGCGTTTCTCCGACGCCGGGACCCCTAATCGGGCAGCTCGCGGGTCTTGTGCCCGGTAGGCGGGGGCTCCGCTATGTGCGGGAAAACCTCGTACTTCCACTGGACATGGGCCATCCGATCCAGCAGGCGTTCGAATTCTTCGGAAGACAAAGTCGTGCAGAAGCGCGCGATTCTGCGCGCAATTTCGCGACGAGCGGCCGCGATCGCTTCTGACTTTTGTCGGTCATCCATTGAGCAAGATCAGCGATCGATTAAAATCGGACGGTCGCCGCAAGAATTGTCCCGCCAGGATCGGCTGAGCTCTGCTCTGCAGCAAACGCGCGCTACAAACGCCTTTCCGCGGCTCGCTCAGTAACCTACCGATCACTCATTGGGATCGCGCTCGAAGCGCGCATCCTTTTTCGTCCAGCGATGCAGTTGGCGGCAGGCAGGACATTGCACCGGATCCATCTCCTCGATGGGAGAAGCCTCAAATGTCTGAGGATCCATCGAGAAACCGGTGTAAATCATTTTTCCGGTCGTCGGACACTTGATCAGGATGCGGTTCACACTTTCCTCGCGCGCACTCGGGAGCCAGGTGCCTGCCCAACCATATGCAAGGAGGGTTCCGTGGCAGCCCTTAGAACGCCCTTAGCGGACGCACTTCACCTGCACCTTCACCGCCATGGTCTGTGGAGTTGGTGACATCTGGTTCGACACGACGAAATGGTAAGTCCCGGCTTCACGCAGCTCGTAGTCGAGCGTGTTCTCGGATCCCCTGTAAGTCTCCCATTGTGACGGCGCAATCGCCGCCGGGTTGGCGTTCCAGAAGACGTAATCGGCGTCGCTGAGAAGGAAGACCTCGATGTTGCGCCCAAATCCGCCAATCCCTTTGGTCGTTCCGACGAGCCTGCACTTCTGATCGGTATCAGGGAGCCCGAACACGTATTGAAGCGCGTCGCGCGCGGGGATGGTGGTTTTCTTTGTGTCGGCGACCTTGATGCTTATGAGCGCTTCCGAAGAGTTGGAAGCGTCTGGTATCGATGCGACTTCTGGCGGAGGAGTGCCGATCGCCGTCGCCGGACTGCTGACCGGTTGGTAAGCCCGTTCGGGCGCAACCTGGGGCGCGTCAACGTACTGGGGCGCTCTTGCAGGTTCGGCACTCGCTGGAGCCGGAGTGCCGGAGATGAGAGTCGACATCACAACGTACGCGACCACTATTCCCGCGGCAACGCCGAGTCGCGCCTTGGTGTCGCCGGGATCGGTCGTAGGTGGCGCGTTGCGCGACAGGTCCCAGCCGCACTGGGCGCACTCTTTCGCGTCGGCGGATATTGGCTCGCCGCAGAAATTGCAATGTTTCTTCACGCTCGTTCCTCGGGCGCCGCTGAACAGCCGCCACTCAATGTCTTCTACTCAATGTCCTCTATGGTAGATGACGAGCCAGTTTCGGGCGGGCAAACTCGCCGGACGATTCTTGTCGCCCACACCCCATCTTCATACTCCCGCGGCAGGCTGGACCACCGTCCGGGTGAGAGTTCGCATCATCCCAGCGATGATCCGGATCGGAGCGCGGGTTGGACTGGCGGCGGTTACCGCGATTGGCCTTGGCCTCAGGCAGGTTTCGTCCGACAGGCGTCCACCAATGGACTCGCCCATCAGCCGCTCGTCGCAAATGGCTACGAGCGCAACAGCGGTTTCGCGTTCCAGCTCGGACTCTTCCGACACCGTCACCCAGGTGTCGATGCGAAACGTCAACTTCTTCATCATCCCAGCGGCAGCCCTCCGCATTCGAACACTCCGTGGTCAGGTGCGTTCACTGCACGGAGGGCCCGTGGTGTTCGACGACAAGAACGGGTTCGTGATCCATATGGACTACGCCCAGATCGGACTTAATGGCGACGACCTCACGGCGCTAATGAACTCCTACATCTTCGCGTATCCCGGTGCGCCGCTGAAACATCTCAAGATCCGCACGTCCGGCTCGCGGGTGGTCCAGTCAGGAGTGATGCACAAGATCCTCGACATACCGTTCGAGATCACGGCGGATTTATCCGTGACCCCCGAGGGCCTGATCAAACTCCATCCGGTGAAGACGCGCATACTTGGAGTCAACGGCGACGATCTCATGCGTGCGTTTCACCTCAGCCTCGAAAAGATTCTGGATCTGAGCAAGGCGAAGGGCGTGTCCGTAAAGGGGAATGATCTCTTTCTCGACCCGGTGCGAATCCTTCCGCCGCCGGCAATAGAGGGGCACGCCACGGCGATCAGCGTCGATGGCAATGAGTTCCTCCAGACGTTCGGCACGCCGGACGACGCGCCGCCTCTCCCTCGGCCCGACACTTCCCCTGTCCCCTACATGTTCTACAAGGGAGGAACGCTCCACTTCGGAAAGCTGCTCATGCTCAACGCGGAGATGCAGATAGTCGATTTGCGCCCGTCACCGTTCTTCAACTTTTCGCTCGATCGATATAAGGATCAATTAATCGCTGGCTACGAGCGAACGCTGCCCGATCTTGGGCTCGAGGTTTACATGCTCGGGCTCGACAAGCTTGGCTCTACTTCCGCACCTCCGGCGACACCCGCTAAGCCCTGACTGCTACCGAAGTTGCAGTTTCAGCCTAGAACTGCGGCGAAATTCCCTCTTCGATGATGACGCTGTCGTCCCGCGAGCGACCTCTTCCGCGAGGTTGTGATATCTGTTCGACGACGAGGGCTATCTCCTGATCCGTGACGGGGCTATCCGTGGCGGCAGAACGCGCGATGTCGGCCTGGGAAATGATTCCGACACAGCGCCCGTCGGCGTCGACGATCGGGATCCGGCGAACCTGCAGCTCGGCCATCTTCTGCTCGACGTCCCTCAGATCGTCGTCAGGTCCGCAGCAGCTAGCCACCGGCGTCATCAAATCGTTCAGCTTGGTGTTGAAATCCTTGCCGGACGCAATCGCGCGAATGGCGAGATCACGGTCGGTCACGATTCCGACGACGCTTCCCGAATCATCCACGATCGGAACACACCCGCAGTCGCGGTCCCGCATCACCCGGGCCGCGTCCCTCGCTGTATGCTCCCGGCGACAAACGTCGGGGTCCCTGGTCATGATATCTCTTGCTCTCATCGTTCAGCTCCTTGAGGGGATGGTTACGTGTTATCGACGGGTTCGGGGTATGTCAACCAGGCGACCCGGCGCCAACGACTGACCCGAGGTAGCGCGCGAACCATTCGCGAGCTAGCTGAGCGACCTGCTCGAGGGTGCCCGGCTCCTCGAAGACGTGCGTCGCGCCAGCAACAGTATCGAGGCGGACCGGTGCTTTCATCCGCCTCAACGCCTGCTGGTTCATTTCGATGACAACAGTATCGCGACTTCCAACGATGAGCAGCGTCGGAGCGTGAACGTGGGGCAGTTCTTCAGCGGCCAGATCGGGACGACCACCTAGCGACACGATCGCATCGACGCGATCGGGCCTCCGCGCCGCGGCGACGAGGGCCGCGCCGGCGCCGGTGCTCGCTCCGAACAGGCCCACCGAGAGCCCGCGCGTGTCATCATTGTCATCCAGCCAGCGCATCGCGCCGATCAGACGATCCGCGAGCAGTCCAATGTCGAACCGAATGTGCCGGGTTTGCCGATCGGCTTGCTCCTCCGCCGGCGTAAGAAGATCGAGGAGAAGCGTCCCAAGGTTGCCGTGCTGCAGCTCGTCGGCGACGTAGCGATTCCGGAAGGAATGGCGACTGCTTCCGCTTCCGTGGGCGAACATGACCAGGCCGCGAGCATCGGGAGGAACCGCCAGATCGCCCTCGAGGGCGACTCCCCCGGCGTCGATCACGACGGCTCGCTCGGTCGCGTCTGCGATGTGGGTCGACGGGGTCATACCCTAAACCTTTGCGAACTTCGTTCCGTCAGCTCCAGATGGAGGCTTTCTTGGCCCAGCTCGAGTCCGCGTAACGAGTCTTAAACGCACGCGCCGTCTCCTTCAGCGCCGAGCTGTCATTTTTCGCCTTGTATCGCGAGACGCCCGCCCAGTAAAGAGCCTCAGGCGCTGCATCCGCATTCGGCAGCTTCTCGTAGATCTCGCGGAACCGTTTTTCCGCGTCGTCCCACTTGCCTTTCTTGAAGTCCATGTGCGCGCGGCCGAGCATCAGCTGCGCCAGGAAATCCTCGACGGGAAGAAATCCTTCCGCCCGGAAGAACTCCTCACCGTTCGGATCGAGCTCGAGTACTGTCGGGGTCCAATGCGCGTTGTATTTCTCGCCGTACTTCTTGAACGCCTCCGGATCCTGCTTCACGTGGACGCGTGCCGGAATGAAGTTCTCGTTGACGAATCGCACCACCCTTTCATCGGGCCACACCTCGGCATCCAGCCGAGCACAGCCGCCTCACATGGGCGCGGCGCTGAAATCGAGCAGAACGGGCTTATTCTGCTTCTTCGCCTCCTCGAGCACGCTGTCCACGTCGTGCCGAAATTTTATTTCCATCGTATCCTCTCTTCAGCGGTATGACGTTCATGGAGTGCAGGCGACGTGCCGCGTAACTAGATTCTGATTCAGATTTGGAGGCAGCCCGTTGGATTCTCCGAAGCCGAACAGCGAGACATCGGAGCTCACGCTGAATGCGAGGGCGCTGGCTCCGGATTTCAAGGTCCTTGGAGAGCTCGGCCGCGGCGGCATGGGCATCGTCTATCTCGCGATCGATGTGAATCTCGACCGTGAAGTCGCGATCAAGGTGTTGCCCGCGTATCTGACCGAGCCGTCCGGAGTCCGCGACCGGTTCCTCCGCGAAGCCCGGACCTCGGCAAAGCTCTCGCACCCGAACATCGTGCCCGTTTACCGCGCCGACGAAAAGGACGGCGTCGTTTTCTTCGTGATGCGCCACGTCGACGGTGAGTCTCTGGCCGAGCGCCTCGCGTCGCATGGAGTGATGCCGCCGCTCGAGGCAGCACGCATGATGCAGCAGGTCGCGTTGGCGCTCGACTACGCGCACGCGCGAGGGGTGATTCACCGCGACATCAAGCCGGAGAACATCCTCCTCGAGCGCGGGACCAATTCCGCCGTCGTGACGGACTTCGGCATCGCCCGGCTTATGGAAGCGGCCCCGGCGACGGCGACCGGTCAGGTGCTGGGGACAGTGCACTACATGAGTCCCGAACAGGTTCTCGGTGAACGCGTCGACGGGAGAAGCGATGTGTACTCGCTGGGCGTCGTCGGGTTCAAGGCCGTAACTGGACAATTGCCGTTCGACTCCAGGTCGGCGACGGCGGTGCTGGTCGAGCACGTGACAAAGGAGCCGCCCAAGGTCCGTAGTGTCGGTCCCAGCGTACCCGAAGCGCTCGCCGCTATAATCGATCGGTGTCTGGCAAAGGATCGCGCCGCCCGCTATCAAACCGCCGGCGAGCTTGCCACCGCGCTCGACGAGGCGACACGCTGGATTCCGCGATCGAGTGGGACCTCGCTGGCGACAGAATCGAAGGAGCCGCGGATACTTTCCGAGCGAGAAGCCAAGGCCCTGTGGTCGCGCGCGGCCGAGCTCCAGTCGGAGACGGGAGTACAAACCAGTCTTCGCAGTCCGCCACCCTCACTCGGTCCGCCGACTGTAGAGGATCGGCGCACGCTCACCAGTGGATACAGACTCAGCGATGTTCGCGAAGCGGCGACCGAGGTCGGGATTCCGGAGCGCTATATAGCACGGGCGCAGACAGAACTCGGATTGAGCACCGCGGACCGGCTCACGGAGCGGTCGTCGCGTGTCGGGATTCGACCAGCGGAAGAAGCACCAGGTCCTCGCCGACGAACGTGGCCAGGAAAAACCGTCGCCCGAACCGGGCAAGGGCAAAATATCCTTTTGGGTGCGCCGACGAGCATCGTCTCCGAGGTTGAGGTTCCGAAGGAAGCGGGCGCCGAAGATCTGGAAGTCCTGGCCCTCATGATCCAGCGCGCGATCGGTGATCCGGGACACGTCAGCTCTCTGGGGAGGAGCTTGCATTGGAGCGCGGCCCAGCAGCAACGGCGATTGCAGATCAGCATCGTGCCGCGCAATGGCCGGACGATCATCCGTGCCGACGAGAGGCTCCACCCTCTCATAGGCGGGCTGTTCGGAGGAATAGTCGGGGGCGGAGGGGGTGGTATCGGAGGCGGAATGGGGATGCCGCTCGGAATTGCGATATGGCACTCGCCTTTGGCTGGGTTGAGCTTCTTTGGTGCTACTGTCTTTGGCGCGTACCTGACGGCGCGTACGCTGTTTGTCTCGATCCGGGGCAAGCGCGAGCGAGAGCTCGGTGATCTTCTCGATGAGATGGCCGCGCACATCGTGGGCACCTATTGACTGGCGCTGATTCAGGGCAGCGGGCGGAAGCGTAGTTTGTCGTTGCTTTAAGTCCTTCCGTACGCGCGTGCTGCGGATGGTGGCGGCTGCCACCCGCTCGGCCGCTCGAGTGCCGCCCGGTCCCATCCCGCCCGATCGGCTGCAGCCTCGTACGTGCTCTGCAAAAACTC
>DASWBG010000034.1:0-14975 GCA_036390715.1 Gemmatimonadaceae bacterium | reverse complement strand
GCGAGTGATCCCGACACCGGGCCACACCCCATATCACCAGAGCATCCTCATCGAGTCGGCGGGGGAGCGCGCATTTTACATGGGCGACCTGGTTCCGACGCACGCACACCTGCCGCTTCCGTGGATCATGGGCTACGACGTCGAGCCGCTCGTTACGCTCGAGACGAAGCGAAGAATCCTTAAGCAAGCCGTGGACGAAAACTGGCTAATCATGTTCGAGCACGACGCAACTGTCCCGTGGGGTAGGCTCGAGCACGATGGGAAGGCGTACCGGCTGAAGGACGGCGCGGCGTAGAAAGCCAAGTGCAACTGAACGGGTGCCAGACGTCAGCAGCGTAGTTGCGAGTTATTCGTTCACGACGCCGTGACTCGGCGCTGTGGCGTTCGGAGCACGGGCACTTCTAGTCTCCTGATTCCAGGCGAAATAAGTCGGGGCGTGGTGAACTGCGAACTCCCATCTCTGCCTCTGACGTCTGGCACCCGTTCAGTTGTAGTTGATCTACAGCCGGAGCATCAGTTAAGAGGTTGGTACAACTCGATGCGATTTCCCTCGGGATCCTTGATCCACGCGAACCGCCCGTAGTCAAAGTCCTCCGTCTTCTCGATCACGATCCCGTCCGCCTTGAGCTGCTCGAGAAACGGCTGAAGCTCTCGAACCCGGTAGTTGATCACCGCCTCGCGGCGATCGGTCGGAAGCGTCGTCTTCGCCTGGGAAATCGAGAACACCGTCGAGTCCACCTTGGAGGAATCACCGAGTCTGCGGTACTTGAACTCGGTGCCGTAGACCTTGCCATCCTCGTACGTCTCGAGCTTCAGCCCGAAATGGTGGGCGTACCATGTCGACAGCGCCTTGGCGTCGTTGGCATAGATGAAGACGCCGCCTATCCCGTCTATCGGGATGCGCTTCTCGGCCTTCCCGCCGATGACCTTCTTGGGCATCCCGCGAATCTAGAGGGGAGACGAACCGCACGTAAGCTGGCGTGGGCGCTTGCACGTAAAGCCGGGGTAGCCTATCTTATGTCCTCACAATGCGATAAGCGGGAGATCCGGGCGGATCCCCCCACCCTCTGGCCCTCGATGTTCGAGGAGTGCTGCAGGAGTTCTGGCCACTAGACTCTCTTCCAGAGTTTATAGTCGCGCGGACTCCGATAAACGGGTCCGCGTTTTTGTTTTCCTAGAGTAAAGGGGCTCGTATCCAGGACACCACCAAGCGCGTACGCGTCAATAAACAGATCCGCATTAGTCCCATCAGAGTCATAGCTGCCGATGGAGCGCAGCTCGGAATCATGGATGTCGAAACTGCCCTGGCGGCCGCGATCGAGCAGGGACTGGATCTCGTGGAAGTTGCACCAATGGCGAGGCCACCCGTGGCCCGCATCATGGACTACGGGAAATTCAAGTTCGAGCAGGCGAAGATGGCGCGCCAGGCCAAAAAGAAGCAGCACGTCATTCACCTGAAGGAAGTGAAGTACCGGCCGGGAATCGAAGAGCACGACTTCATGACGAAGACCCGCCACGCGCGGGAGTTCCTGCAGGACGGAAACAAGGTGAAGGTGACGCTGATGTTCCGGGGCAGACAGATCGCGCACCCGGAGCTCGGACGTCAGGTGGTGAATCGGGTCGCCGCGGAGCTCGCCGATGTGGCGAAGATCGAAACCGATCCGAAGTTCGAAGGGAAGTTCATGACCATGATCCTGGCGCCGAAGTAGCGCCCTGGGCACGGTCGACAGAAGGCTCATGCTGAGCCCGGCGATTCACGTCGGGATCTAAATACGAAGGAATAGCAATGCCGAAAATGAAGTCCCACAAGGGCGCCAGAAAGCGCTTCAAGATCACCGGTTCCGGAAAGGTGAAGCGCATGAGAGCGTTCAAGAGCCATATCCTCACCAAGAAGTCGTCGAAGAGAAAGCGTCGCCTGCGTCAGGGGACGATCATCACGACTCCGGGTGAAACGAGGAACATCAAGCGCCTCCTGCAAGCCTAGAGGAATAGACCAATGCCACGCGTTAGATCGAACGTCGCGCGCTTGAAGCGCAAGAAGCAGGTGATGAAGGCCGCCCGCGGTGCCTTTGGCGCCAGGAGCAAGCTATGGAAGGCAGCGAAGGAGAACGTCGAGCGCGGTTGGAAATACGCGTACCGAGATCGCAAGAACAAGAAGCGTGATTTCCGCAAGCTGTGGATCGTCCGCATCAACGCGGGCGCGCACCAGCACGGGATGTCGTACTCCGTGTTCATGCACGGCCTCAAGA
This sequence comes from Gemmatimonadaceae bacterium, assembly GCA_036390715.1. GTDB lineage: Bacteria > Gemmatimonadota > Gemmatimonadetes > Gemmatimonadales > Gemmatimonadaceae > UBA4720. Next base: position 12,726 of record DASWBG010000034.1, on the reverse strand, counting down.
AGGCGGGCATTGAGATCGACCGCAAGGTTCTGTCCGACATCGCTGTCAACGATTCTGCCGCGTTTACCGCTCTCGCCGAAAAGGCGAGGTCCGCTCTAGACGCCGCGTAACGTTCCCGCAAGCATTTCAAACGGACTCTACCGGCGCTAATGTAAGACCAGCGCGGTGGAGTCTTTTTGCTTTTGCCCACCCACACTCTGAACCGTGACGCTTTCGGAATTCCAGCAGCTCGTCACCACGCTCGCCGCTGAAGGCGAGAAGCTCATCGATGCCGCGACGACGGCCTCCTTGCTAGAGGAGGCGCGCACGTCGCTGCTGGGAAGAAAATCCGGACGACTTCCGGAGCTCTTCAAGCAGCTGCCATCGCTCGCGCCCGCGGAGCTGCGCGAAGGCGGGTCGTTGATCAATGCCGTAAAGGCGAAGCTCGAAGCGCGTCTCGAGGACCGGCGACAACAGCTCGAGGCTGCGAGCTCTTCTCAGAGAAAGGTCGACCCAACGATGCCGGCGCGACGGCAGTGGCTCGGATCGAAGCATCCGGTCACGCTCGTGATCGAGGAGATCGAGGAGATCTTCCGCGAGCTCGGCTTCACGATTGCACTGGGCCCGGAAGCGGAGACGGAGTGGTACAACTTCACCGCGCTCAACTTTCCGCCCGAGCACCCCGCGCTCGATCTGCACGACACGCTCTACCTGGGCGAGAACGTGATGCTGAGGACGCACACGTCGCCGGTGCAGATCAGGACGATGCAGAAATTCAAGCCGCCCATCAGAATTCTCAGTCCCGGGAACGCATATCGCCGGGATTTCTTTGACGCATCGCACGCGCCCATGTTCGCGCAGATCGAAGGCCTGGCAATCGACGACGGCGTCAGCTTCGTCGATCTCAAGGCGACGTTGACGCATTTCGCCAACAAATTCTTCGGCAAGACGAAGACGCGCTTCAGGCCGAGCTATTTCCCGTTCACGGAGCCATCGGCCGAAATGGACGTTGAGTGCCAGCTGTGTCACGGATCCGGCTGCCCGAGCTGCAAGGGCACGGGGTGGATGGAGATACTCGGGTCGGGAATGGTGCATCCGTCGGTTTTGAATGCCGCCGGCCTTGATGGCGATCGCTACACCGGCTGGGCGTTCGGCATGGGACCGGCTCGTATTGCGATGCTGCGCTACGACATCCCGGACATACGGATTCTCTATGATTCGGACGTGAGATTCCTGTACCAGATCTCGCGATGAAACTTCGTCCGGATAAACCTGTTCGCGTGGCGAAACGATGAAGCTTCGCGTGATGAAACCCTGCCGTGCGGTTTACGCGATGAGACGCTTTCTTCCGAGGAACCCTCTCACACCGTGAACGCTTCCTACGAGTGGCTGCGCGCATTTGTTCCGTTCAGCCTCAGTCCCACCGAGCTGCGCGATATGCTCACTTCGCGGTGCGCCACGGTCGACGATCTGGTCTCGTTCCGCGATGACTTGCGCGACGTCGTGATCGCTCGCGTCGTCGAAGCCGCGCGCCATCCAAACTCGGATCACCTCTGGGTCACTAAGGTCGATGCTGGTGGGGGAACCCTCGTCGATGTCGTGTGCGGCGCGGCGAACGTCAGCGTCGACGCACTCTACCCCTTCGCGCCCGTCGGCGCCACGCTCCCTGGCGGAGTCAAGATCGAGAAGCGAAAAATCCGAGGCGAGACGTCTGAAGGCATGCTGTGCTCCGCGAAAGAGCTAGGGCTCGGGACGGACACCGAAGGCATCATGGCGCTCACGATCGTCGCTGAGCCGGGAACCCGGTTCCTCGATGCGATGCCGATCGGCGACACCCGGCTCGTAATCGACGTGCTGCCGAATCGCTCCGATCTCCTCTCGCACGAAGGACTCGCTCGCGAGATCGCTGCCGCAACTGGCGGTACCGTGAGCCGACCCGAAATCGCGGAGGAAAAGCCGTTCGTCATTCGTACGCACACAGTGAAGGCAACTTCCGGAAAAGTTGGAGATGTCACCGTCAAGCTGGAGGACACCGATGGCTGCATGCGGTACGCCGGCGCCGTCATCACCGGTTTGAAGGTCGGGCCCAGCCCCGATTGGCTCGTTCAGCGGCTCCAGGCGGTTGGATCTCGCCCGATCAACAATGTTGTCGACGTGACCAACTACATGTTGCTGGGTTTCGGTCAGCCGATGCACGCCTTCGATCTCGAGAAGATCGCGCGCGGCACAGTCGTGGTGAGAAAAACCCGTGGCGAAGAGTTGATCAAAACCCTCGACGGAGTCGACAGAACGCTTCCCCCCGGCGCGGTTGTCATCGGGGATGCGGAGCGGGCGCAGGCTATCGCCGGCATCATTGGAGGCAGTGGAAGCGAAGTGTCTGAATCGACGACCGAGATTTTCCTCGAGGTCGCGGCGTTCAGTCCTGCTCGCATTCGCGCCACACGTCGCAGACTCGCGATCTCAACCGACGCCAGCTATCGCTTCGAGCGCGGCGTGGACGTCGATGCGATTCCAGGACTCGTCGATTACGCCGTGAGGCTGATCCTGTCCGTGGCGGGTGGAATTCCACAGGGGAGTCCCATCGACCTGTATCCACTTCCCAAGCGCCCGCAACCGATCTCGCTCAAGCTCGCCCGCGTGGCGCGACTACTCGGAGAGCCAGTCGACACGAACGAAGTGGAGAAGAATCTCAGAACGGTGGGATTCAGGATTGCACCCGAGGCAAAGGACGTCCTCAAGATCTCCCCACCGAGCTGGCGGCACGACGTCCGCAGCGATGTTGATCTCGCCGAAGAGATCGCTCGCCTTCGAGGCTACGATACTTTCTCCTCCGAGCTGCGGCCGTTCCGGCCGAGTGCAGTCCCAGACGCGCCACTCGTAGCAGTGACAAAGCGCGTGGAGGAAACCTTCGTCGGTGTCGGGCTGAATGAAGTGAGGCCGATGCCCTTCGTCGCGGATGGGAAGGGAGCAACCGTCCGTGTCACGAACCCGCTTGCGGAGGACGAAGCATTCCTGCGCGGCGACTTGCTGACGACCCTCATATCCCGCGCGGAATTCAACCTTTCCCACATGCAGGGCAACGTTCGGTTGTTCGAGATCGGCACCGCATTCTTCGCCGGCGAGAATGCGGCAGACCTTCCTGGTCCGAAGAAGGCTGCTCTTCCGCGGGAGGAGATGCACGTCGCCGCGCTGGTCATGGGTCAGCGGGCACCGACCCATTTCACGAAAGCGATACAACCGAGCTACGACGAGTGGGACATAAAGTTCCTCGCCGAAACAGCGGCAGCGGCGGCGTTCCCGTCAGCCGCGGTGATTCTTATTCCGGGAACGGGCGATACGTTGTGGGAGATTTCTGTGGATGGCCACACAGTCGGTTCGGCCAAGCGGCTGAAGCTGGACGCCCCGGTTTGGGCGAAGCCAGCGTTCGGCTTGGAGATCAACCTCGAAGCGATCGAGCAGGGCGCGGTCAAAACCAAGTCCTTCCGCCCAATCCCCGTGACTCCACGAGTGCAGGTCGACCTCGCGCTTTTGGCGCCCGCGAGTGTCACCGCGGCACAGATCGATTCCGTGATCCGAAAAGAAGCCGGCGAGCTGCTCGAAAGTCTTACGCTCTTCGACGAATTCAGCGGTCAGGGAATTCCCGATGGATTACGCAGTCTCGCCTGGGCGTTGACCTTCCGTCATCCCGAGCGCACACTAAAGGACCAGGAAGTGCAGGGAAGAACGGCGAAGATTGTCACCGCATTAGAGGGAGAACTTGGTGTCCGACAGCGTACGGCCTGATATAGCCGCATTTGCGGAGCTGGAGCAGCTCGTGAAGCATCTCGGTGACGAGCTCGCCTCGTTCCGCCGTCGGGCGCTGCAAGCGGAAGCGCGCATCAAGAACCTGGAATCGACCGGAGTGAAGGGAGTTGTGTCCCCGGAGCGTGTGCAGTTTCTGGAGAAGGAGAATGCGGGGCTCACGAGCCGGCTTGATGCCGCGCGAGCACGCACGCAGCAGATGATCGATCGCGTTCGCTTTCTCCGACAGCAGCATGACGGAGCGGGGGCTCGTTGACGACCAAGAAGAATGTCGTCCGCGTCACCATCCTCGGCGACGAGTACTCGATCAGAAGCGACGCCAGCCCCGAGCGGACTCGAGCCGTGGCCGAGCACGTTGACAACGTGATCCGCGAGACGATGCGCGCCGGCAACATTGTCGAGGCCCAGAAGGGCGCCATCCTGGCGGCGCTCAGCATCACCGACGAGCTCTTTGATGCTCGTGAAGCTGGTGAGGACCTCGCCGGATCCATGAAGCGGCTCAGTGCCGAGATCCGGCCCTGGCTGCCGCCGGCAAAGAGAAAGGACTAGCGCGCATCTCGGCGACGGGACCCCGACGCCGCGCCAGAGCGTGAACTCGCTCTCGCCCAAATCAAGAACCGACATTAGTTTAACTCGACTTCGCGACGACTTTCCGGCGCGATAGGGGCCGCCTGTGGCTTTGCCGCGGGCCCAACATAGATCTGCCATGACTAGCACCGCTTGGTTAACCGCCGCTGGCATCCTTCTGTTTGCAATTGCCGGTGCGGTTTTTTTCTTTGTTGGCAGAAGGTTAGGTGGGCGTGCCGAGCTCGAGCGCCAGCAGCAGGCGAAGGCGACCGCGGAAGAGACCTCCAAGAGAATCGTCGGCGAAGCGGAGCGCGAGTCAGAAAGCCTCCGCAAGACCGCCATCCTTAGCGGCAAGGAAGAGCTCATGAGGCTCCGCGAGGAGTGGGAAGTCGAAGTCAGGGGTCGCCGCGAGGAGATCGAGCGAGAGGAGCGCAGAGTCGACGAGCACGAAGGCCAGCTCAATCGCAAGTACGACCTCCTCGAACAGCGCGAGCGCGAGACCACCAAACGCATTGAGACCATGGCCAATCGCGAGAAGACCCTCGGGGACCGCGAGCAGGAGCTCGACAAACTGCTCGGGGAGGAAAGGCGACGGCTGGAGCAGCTGGCTGGACTCTCCGCTGCCGACGCCAAGGCGGAGCTGGTGCATCGAATGGAGGAGGAGGCGCACGCCGACGCGGCAAATAAGATCCGCGAGATTCGCGAGACCGCCAAACGGAACGCCGAACGCGAGGCGAAGAAGATAATCGCGCTGGCCATCCAGCGGATCGCGGCCGAACAGAGCGTGGAAGCCACGGTCTCAGCCGTCTCACTTCCAAATGACGAGATGAAAGGGCGTATCATCGGCCGCGAGGGCAGGAACATTCGCGCGTTCGAGCTCGCCACCGGAGTGGACGTCATCATCGACGACACGCCAGATACCGTCGTTGTGTCGTGCTTCGATCCGATTCGCCGCGAAATCGCGCGTCTCTCCCTGGAAAAGCTCGTCGCCGACGGCCGAATCCATCCAGGACGCATTGAGGAAGTCGTCAACAAGTCGAGGCAGGAGGTCGACGCATCTATCGTCGAGACTGGTGAGCAGGCAGCGTACGAAAGCGGTGTACACGGACTGCATCCGGAGCTGGTGAAGCTCATTGGGCGCATGCGCTGGCGCACCAGTTACGGCCAGAACATCCTGAACCACTCCAAGGAAGTCGCGTGGCTCGCCGGGATCATGTCCGCCGAGCTCGGGCTCGATGTGGCAATGGCTCGCAGGGGTGCATTGCTGCACGATGTCGGTAAGGTTCTGACCCACGAGCACGAGGGCACTCACGTGCAGCTGGGTGTTGAGATGGCGACGAAGTACGGGGAAAACCCGATCGTGGTCAACTGCATCGCTGCTCACCACGACGATGTGCCCCACGAGAGCGAGATCTCGGTGCTGGTGCAGGCGGCGGATGCAATCTCCGGTGCGCGGCCCGGCGCCCGGCGGGAGGCGTTCGAGACCTACGTCAAGCGACTCGAGGGTCTCGAGAAGATCGCGTCGAGCTATCGCGGGATCGAGAAGGTTTTCGCGATTCAGGCGGGGCGCGAGGTTCGCGTGATCGTGACGCCGGAGGAGGTCGACGATCCGCGGATGGCATCTCTCACCGAGGAGATCGCGCGCCGAATCGAGGCCGAGCTCCAGTATCCGGGGCAGATCAAGGTCGTTCTGATCCGGGAGACGAGAGCAGTCGACTTTGCCCGCTGAGCTGATCGATGGCCGCGCGATCGCGAAGAAGGTGCGCGCGGATGTCGCAGAGCGGGCGAAGAGACTCCTGGCACGGGGGCTCAGGCCAGGCCTCGCTGTAGTGTTGGTTGGCGATGATCCCGCGAGCGCTGTTTATACCAGTGCCAAGGCTAAGGCCGCGGAGGAAGCAGGCTTCTACAGCCTCAACCTGCGCCTGCCGGCCGAGACTTCACAGTTTGATCTGTTGAGCCGCGTCGATGAGCTCAATTCAGATCCGAAAATCCACGGCATATTAGTCCAGATGCCGCTACCGAAACAAATCGACCCCGACACCGTGATCAGGAGAATCGATCCCGCCAAGGACGTCGATGGATTTCATCCCGTGAACGTTGGGAAGATGCTGATCGGTGAGCGTGACGGATTCATTCCCTGCACCCCGGCGGGAATTCAGGTGCTGTTGAAAGAGTCGGGGGTGAAGACGCCCGGAAAGGATTGCGTCGTGATTGGCCGCAGCAACATTGTCGGCAAGCCAATGGCCGCGCTGATGATGCAGGACAACGAGAACGCGAACTGCACAGTCACTGTCTGCCACCGTCACACGGCTGACCTGAAGGCGCACACGCGAGCCGCCGATATTCTGATTGTTGCTGCCGGCCGCCCGCGCATCGTCACTGGCGACATGGTGAAACCGGGCGCCGTTGTCATAGACGTCGGAACGAATCGTGTCGCGGACCCGGACTCAAAGACTGGAACCAAGCTGCAGGGTGATGTCGATTTCGAGTCAGTTCGCGCGGTCGCATCGAAGATCTCCCCGGTTCCGGGAGGTGTAGGGCCGATGACGATCGCGATGCTGATGTCGAATACCGTTCGCGCCGCGGAGATGACGCTGCGATGAAAGCCATTCCGTTCGATCTCTTCGCACCTCCGCGCTCACGCTCGGCACCGGGAGCCGCTGCAGACAATCCGCTGTCGGTTGGCGACCTCGCGCTGCGCACGCGAGAGGTGGTCGAATCACACCTGCGCCCGATCTGGGTTCGCGGCGAGATCGTCGATTTCAAGCGCCACCGGAACGGGCACTGGTATTTCTGCCTCCGCGATCGGCTCGCGCAAATTCGCTGCGTCGTCTGGTCCGGAGATCAGCACCGGATGCCGGCGCCGCCCGACGATGGAATGCAGGTTGTGCTGTTCGGACACATGACCGTCTATACCGCCCGCGCGGACCTTCAGCTCAAGGTCACGCGAATCGACGCGGAAGGAGACGGACTGTGGCGGAAGGCGATGGAGCTGACGCTGGCGAAACTTCGCCGCGAGGGGCTGCTCGACGAGTCGCGCAAGCGGGCCATTCCACGTTTTCCGGGAGTGGTGGCCGTAGTCACCAGTCCTGATGGAGCTGCGCTCCGCGACATCGTCGTGGTCATGCGCAAGCGGAACCTTGGAGCGCGCCTCGTCTTATGTCCGGTGAAGGTCCAGGGTGACGGAGCGCCGGGCGAAATTGCGGCGGCGCTCAGGCGCCTGGCACGCTGGGGGAAGGCCGACGTCGTAATCGTTGGACGAGGCGGGGGCGGAAAGGAAGACCTCTGGGCGTTCAACGACGAACGAGTTGCGCGTGCCGTAGCAGCGTGTCCCGTTCCCGTAATATCGGCTGTCGGCCACGAAGCAGACATCACTATTTGCGACGCAGTCGCCGACTTTCGCGCGCCGACGCCCTCGGCCGCGGCCGCCGCCGCCTGTGCCTCGCGCGACGAAGTGAAGAAAGCGTTGTCGTTGGCACAACGCGACCTCTCGGATTCACTGACGGCGAGGATTCAGCACGCTAGCCATCACTTAACGAGGCTCGCACGCTCTGTGGCGCAATCGTCAGCGCGCATCGTCGCCAGAAAAAGGGCGCTGCTTGGCACCTCGGCGGCGCGACTCAACGCGCTGAGCCCGCTCGCGACTCTTTCACGTGGCTACGCTGTCGCTCGAGACGAGCGGGGACGCGCGCTCACGTCTGCCCGCCAGTTTTCACCGGGTCTCAGATTCAATCTTCTGCTGCGCGATGGACGGATTGCCGCGGAGACCGAAGAAGTCACGGTCGATGAGACTGAACGTCGCTGAGTGAATTGACCCCAAACATTATGGACGCACTGGCGTGAGTCTTTTTCTTACTTTCATCACGAGCCTGATGCTCGGCATGCGGCACGCGACGGATCCCGACCACATCGTTGCGGTGACGACGATCGTGAGTCGTGAACGATCGCTTGTGAAAGCCGCGGGGATCGGCGCGCTATGGGGTGCCGGGCACACCATCACGCTGCTGCTGGTTGGCGGAGCGATCATCGCGTTCAAGATCGCGTTCAACGCGAGATTGGGACTCTCGATGGAGCTTTGCGTCGCGATCATGCTGATCGTGCTCGGAGTTCTCAATCTGTTCGATGTCCGCACGAAAACTGGTGGGCCAAGCGCTTCGCGTCCCTTCATTGTCGGCGTGGTGCACGGACTCGCGGGATCAGCGGCCGCGGCGCTCCTGATCGTGCCGCTCATCGACGACCCGCGTTGGGCAGCGCTCTACCTGTTGACGTTCGGGCTGGGCACGATTGTCGGCATGACGCTCATCACTCTCACGATCGCGGCGCCCTCGCTACTGGCGACTTCCCATATCCCCAGTCTGCAGCGTTCGCTCCGGCTTGCATCGGGCGGGGTAAGCCTGATTTTCGGACTCTACCTCGCGCACAAGGTTGGATTCGCGAATGGTCTGTTCACTTCGGACCCCCGATGGTCCCCTCAGTGAATTAAACGCGCTTGTTGCACATTGGGAGCACGACCCTCACCTCTTTCTGCGCCTTCGTGGCGACCACTTTGCTGGCAAAGAAAAATGGCTCGTTCTCGAGCTCACCTTCCGCAAAGAGCAGCACCGAATCCACCTGGGGCACTGTGATCTGGAAGTCGCCGTTGCCGTTGCTGGTCGCGCGTCCGAGCGTCGGTGATCGCTTTACCAGCGCGATGAGCTTGGGGTACTCGGACGTGAAAACATGGATGGTCTCGACGCCATCTCCGGCCCAGGTAACTGTATCCAGGGCGTAAAGCGAGGCTCGGATTTTCGGCGTCTTGGCGGCATCGAACGCGTAGACGTGAACGCCGCGCACGCCGGCTGTGTCGCCCTTGGCGTCGTCTTCCGGACAAAACTGCGCGGTGCCGTCCAGCAGCGTTTTGGTGGGGAATCGTGGGGAAACAGCCCACAGGCCGAGCAGAAAGACCGCTCCTCGTAGTAACACGCGGACCTCCGAGGTATAGAGTGTCGCTTGGAGGCGCCAGAAAAAACGGCCTCTACAAAAATGACTCGCGAGCGGGCGACCAGGTTTCGCCATTTCACAAGGAGTTCCCTGTTACTTTTTGGCGATTCGCGCTCTGCGCGTCCGGCGACTACGGCCTATTCAAATCGGAATCGCGCGAGACCGTTGTTTAGCTAGAGCAGCTGCTGGTTGCACATTAGAAGCACTACCCTGACCTCTTCTTGCCCAATAGCGCCAACCACTTTGGCCGAATAGTAGAACGGCTCGCCCGGCCATTTGGCTTCGCCAAAGACGAGGACAGAGTCTATTTGCGTTACGGTGATCTCGAAATCGCCATTCCCGTTGCTGGTTGCGTACCCGAGCGTCCGGGCGGCTCTCACCCGCGACAGGAGTCGATCGTACTCTCTGGACGCGGCACGCATCGCGTCAGGGTCACCGTTCTCCCAGTCAAGCGAGTCGAGCACGAAGAGAGATCTGCGGATCGCCGGAATCTTTTTCGCGTTGAACGCATACACGTGAACGCCGGGCACGCCGGACGTGGTCTCCTTGACATCCGCGCAAGGCTGGGCACTGCCGTCGAGCAGCGTCTTCTCTGGTAACGGGTGGACTAGGGACAACAGGCCGAACAACGCTGCTCCTCGCAAAAACACGCCATACTCCGGATGAAGGGTGTCTCTCAAGACGCGCAACTCGGGATTTGGGAACGGCTTGAACTGCGGAAAGGCTTAGGACGGCGGGCCAAACGCAATTGCGAATCGCAGACTGACTGCGGATTGGGGGACTAATTACGAATTGAGGACTACCCAAACCCAATCGATGAATCAGTCCGCAGTTCGCAATAAGTCCGCGGTCCTCAATTAGTCCGCAGTTCTTATCAGTTAGTTCGCAGTTCTCAGCAGTTAGTTCGCAGTCCGCAGTTAGTCTCCCAATCCGCAGTCAGTCTGCGATCCGTAGTAGCAGTTGGTCTGCAATCCTCAATTAGGAGGGCGCCTTTACATGGGCCCAGTATGAGGCTAAGTTATAAGGCTACAGCGATTTAAGAACCAGGTACGGGCGCCCGCAAACGAGCAGGCGCGAGATCAAATCCAAATAATGGCATTCGAGAAGACACCCACCGTAGAGAAGTACAGGACACACAAAGACGACAGCGGCTCGAGCACAGTTCAGGTCGCACTTCTTACCGCAAGAATCAATTATCTCACCGACCACTTCCGTACCCACGCGAAGGATCACCACAGCCGTCGCGGGCTGCTCAAGATGGTCGGAAAGCGGCGCCGTCTCCTCGACTACCTGAGGCGTACGGATCTCGAAGGTTACCGCAAAATCATCGCGGAACTTGGACTCCGATACTAGCCTGGCTCTTTGATCTCACCGCGCGGCGCACAATGGCGTCCGCGCGGTTTGTGCTACACAAGCGAAAACAACACAACATATGCAACGCATCGAAAGAACATTCGCCGGCAGACGGCTCGTCATCGAGACAGGCCGCATGGCGAAACAGGCGGCAGGATCCGCAGTAGTCCAGTTTGGCGAGACGATGGTTCTCGCGGCAGCAACGGTCAGTGAGACCGAGAGTCCCCTTCCGTTTTTCCCTCTACTCGTAGAGTACAAGGACAAGGCCTACGCCGCGGGCAAGATTCCCGGCGGCTTCATCAAGCGTGAAGGCCGCCCCTCTGACCCCGAAATCCTCAAGGCGCGAATCATCGACAGGTCGATTCGCCCACTGTTTCCTGAAGGGTTCAAGAACGAAGTCCAGGTCTTCATCTACGTAATCTCGGCCGACCAGGAGAACGACGCTGATGTGATGGCGCTCGTCGCCGCGTCGTATGCGATCAACTCCTCGAAGATCCCATTCATGGGTCCCATTGCCGGCGTGCGCGTCGGCAGAGTCCAGGAGAAGTGGATCCTCAACCCGACTTTCCAGCAGCTGCCCTACAGCGACATGGATGTCGTACTCGCTGCATCGAAGGATTCGATCATGATGGTCGAGGGCGGAGCACTCGAGGTCAGCGAAGCCGAAATGCTCGAAGCGCTCACCGTCGGACAGCGTGGCGTCCAGGAGCTCATCGCGATCCAGGAAGAGCTGCTCGCTGAGCACCGCGCTCCGAAGATGGAGTGGAAGAAGGCGGAGATCGATTCGTCGGTCAAAGCCAGAGTCGATGATCTGGCAAAGGGAAGGATCGCTGAGGCGATCAATCAGAAGGAAAAGCACACTCGCATCGAAGCAGTCGAGCTGGTGAAGAAGGAGGCGATCGAACAACTCCTGGCCGAATTCCCTGACAATTCGAAGGACGTCAAGTTGCTCGTCGAAGACACCGAGTACCATGCGCTCAGATCGCAGGTGCTGGATACCGGCAAGCGGGTTGATGGTCGCGGGACCAAGGAAGTGCGTGCGATCACGATCGACGCCCCAGTGTTGCCGCGCGCCCACGGTTCGGCGTTGTTCACGCGTGGACAGACGCAGGCGCTCGTCGCCGTCACGCTCGGCACCGCCAACGACGTGCAGCGTCTCGATAGCATCGACGACGCGGGTGAGACGACCAAGTCATTCATGCTCCATTACAACTTCCCGCCGTTCTCGACTGGTGAAGTGAGACCGATGCGCGGCACCAGCCGTCGCGAGATTGGGCACGGAAACCTCGCCGAGCGGGCGCTGCAAGGCGTGTTGCCGGCGTTCGAGGAATTCCCGTACACGATTCGTATCGTGTCCGACATTCTCGAATCGAATGGATCGTCGTCCATGGCGTCGGTCTGTGGCGGCTCACTGGCTCTTTTCGATGCCGGTGTTCCTCTTCGCTCCGCCGTTGCCGGAGTCGCGATGGGCCTCATCAAGGAAGGCAGCAAGTACGCAATCCTCACCGACATCCTCGGCACAGAGGATCATCTTGGTGACATGGATTTCAAGGTCGCCGGAACGGAGCAGGGAATCACTTCGATCCAGATGGACATCAAGGTCGAGGGGCTCGATCTCCAGATCGTGAAGGAGGCCATGGCGCAGGCGCGGGAGGGGAGGCTTCATATTCTTGGAGAGATGGCCAAGGCTCTGCCGGAGCCACGTGCGGATCTCTCGCCGTACGCTCCGCGCATCGTGACGATGAACATCAGCCCCGAGAAGATCGGCGATCTCATCGGCCCCAAGGGCAAGACGATCCGCGGCATCCAGGAGGAGACGGGCGCCGAGATCACGGTGGACGACACTGGATTGGTCACGATCGCCGCTGTTGGTGGCGAGGCGATGGAGCGGGCGCGCCAGATGATCCAGGCGCTCACCGCCGAGCCGATAATCGGCGATACCTACGAAGGAACCGTGAAGAGCACGACTGCGTTCGGCGCGTTCGTCGAGATCATGCCTGGAACAGAAGGTCTGGTGCACATCTCCGAGCTCAAGCACGGCAGGAC
>DASWBG010000033.1:0-29498 GCA_036390715.1 Gemmatimonadaceae bacterium | reverse complement strand
CTCGCGGCGCCCTCACGCGCAATTCGAGCGAAGGTCGAAGACGCGTTGCCAGGATTGCTGCCCGCCGATCTCGTAATACTGAATCCGCCGCGCGCCGGAGTTGATGCGTACGTCACGGCTACTCTCGAGGCAGAGGCAGGTCACGTACAGGGCGTGATCTACGTGAGCTGCAATCCGGCGACGCTGGCTCGCGATCTGGCGCGACTTCCGAGCTATCGAATTGAATCGCTGCGCGCGTTCGACATGTTTCCGCAGACGGCGCACGTCGAAACGGTTTGCGAGCTCCGTCCCGCGGGTGAGTCCGCATGAAGTACGTGGTGCAGCTGAACGATGAGCGTCACACGGTCAGTATCCAACCCGACGGCGTGCAATACGAAGACGAGCCGATGGCGCGGGGCGAGCTCTCCGACATAGAAGGGAGTCCGGTCCGAATGGTGAAGCTCGGCACGCACGTCTATCGTGTGGTGGCCGAGAGGCGGCAGGGCAGAGGGAGATACGCGCTCTGGGTGGACGGCTATCGGTTCGAGGTCGAAGCACTCGACGAGCGAACGCGAGCCATCCGCGATCTCTCGGCGGCAAATGCTGCCCCGACTGGGCCTGCTCCGATCATCGCGCCGATGCCTGGCCTGATCGTGCGCGTCAACGTGAGCGTCGGTGACCGCGTCGAAGCGGGGCAAGGGATCGTCGTGATGGAGGCGATGAAGATGGAGAACGAGTTGAGGGCGACCGCGCCCGGAACTGTGCAAACCATCGAGGTCGCGGCGGGAACAGCCGTTGAGAAAGGGGCGCTGCTGGTTAGCCTGACCTGAGCACGCGTCGCGCTTCGCGGACATCAGTGTGAAGCTCCTTTCGCGTCCCAATGTCGAGCTATGCGGTGCGCTCTGCCGCTCGTGTTTTCCCCTTGCGACCGCGGTTGACACAATTCGCCTGCCCGGATAGCTTAAAAGGCTGTCGCAAAACCACTTAGTGGCAATTAACCGCTTGGAACCCTACTCGACCAAAGGGGGCCGGCACTTACATATCGTTCCGCTTCACATGAAGACATACTCCGCGACCCCGCGGGATATCGAGCACCAGTGGTACATCGTCGACGCCGAAGGCCAGGTCCTCGGCCGTTTGGCGACCGCCGTCGCGAACATAATCCGCGGCAAGCACAAGCCGATGTTCACGCCCCATATGGATACGGGCGACAACGTCATCGTCATCAACGCTGCCAAGGTCCGCGTCACCGGCAAGAAGGCGGAGCAAAAGCGCTATTTCAGACACACGGGGTACATGGGTCACGAGCGGTTCACACCGTTCGAGATGATGCTCGCCAAGCACCCTGAGCGCGTGATCGAGAAAGCGGTCTACGGCATGCTGCCCAAGACTGCGCTCGGACGCCAGAAGCTCCGCAACAAGCTCCGCGTGTTCGCCGATGCGAAGCACAGTCATGCCGCGCAGCAGCCGAAAGTGCTCGTCCTCAACAAGAAGAGTGAGAAGTAATGCCTGACACCATGCACACGATCGGGCGGCGCAAGGAAGCCGTCTGCCGTCTCTACATCAAACCGGGATCCGGCAAGTGGTCGGTGAACGGACGCACGCTGGGGGACTATTTCCCGCGTCCCGCGCACGTGTCCGCCATCCAGCAGCCATTCACGATCACCGATACGCTTGGCCGCTATGATGTGAAGGCGAAGGTAGAAGGTGGCGGACTCACCGGCCAGGCCGGCGCGCTCCGTCTCGCCGTCGCTCGTGCGCTGGTGAGGCTGGATGAATCGCACCGCAGGAAACTCCGGGATCTGGCGCTCCTGACCCGCGACGCAAGAGCCGTCGAGCGGAAGAAGCCCGGCCGTCCGAAAGCACGTAAGAAGTTCCAGTTCTCGAAGCGTTAACCCCGAAGGAATCACTATTTAATGGCTCAGCCAAACCTGGAGCAGCTACTCGAAGCCGGTGTCCATTTCGGACACCAGACCCGTCGTTGGAACCCGAAGATGCGTCGTTTCATCTTCGCGGAGAGAAACGGCATCCACATCATCGACTTGCAGAAGACACTGCGTCAGCTGGAGCTGGCGCAGAAGCTCGCGAGAGAAGTGATTCTCCGCGGCGACAACGTCCTCTTTGTCTGCACCAAGCGGCAGCTCGTCAACATTGTGAAGAGCGAAGCCGAGCGTTGCGGAGCGATGTATGTGACAGAGCGGTGGCTCGGTGGCTTGCTGACGAACTTCCAGACGGTGAAGAAGCAGGTCCGTCGTCTGAAAGAGCTTGAGGCGGGCAGCGAGGCCGGTGGTGACTTCGAGAATTACACCAAGAAAGAGCAGCTGATGATGAGTCGTCAGCGCGACAAGCTTTCCAAGAACCTTGCTGGCATCAAGAACCTTACGCGTCTTCCCGGCCTCATGTTCGTGATCGACTCCAAGAAGGAGCGGATCGCGGTGAATGAGGCCAACAAGCTGCAAATCCCGCTCATCGCGCTCGTCGATACGAACGCCGATCCGGATCTGATCACGGTTCCGATCGCGGGCAATGACGATGCGATCCGTTCGGTGGAGCTGATGACCAAATCGATCGCGGATGCGATCGTCGAAGCGCGGCGCGAGGCTCCGGTGCGAGAGGAGGTCGAAGAGGCCGAATCGTACACCTACAGCTCCGATCGCGGTGCCGAGCCGGAAGGTGAAGGCGACAAGAAGAGGAAAAAGCGGCCGCGCAGGCGACGGGCCAAGCCCGAAGCAATTGCCGCTCGGCTCAAGACAGGCGGCGAAGAAGGTGGCGGAACAGAGGAAGCCACCGAGCCAGAGCAGGAAGGTTAACTTTCACGCCGCCGGAAAATTCCGGCGGCGTTTTCACGAGACAGGATGATGACTACCAAAGAGAAATTCACCGCAAAAGACGTTCAGACTCTGCGCCAGCGTACCGGCGCCGGTATGATGGAATCGAAGAAGGCGCTCGAGGAGAACCATGGCGACATGGAGAAGGCGATCGAGTACCTGCGCACCAAGGGAATCGCGAAGGCCGAGAAGCGCGTCGGCAAGCAGACGAGCGAAGGCGTGATCGGCAGCTACATCCACCACAACGGCAAGGTCGGCGTGATGGTGGAAGTGAACTGCGAGACCGATTTCGTCGCGCGCACCGATGACTTCAAGCAACTGGTGAAGTACATCGCCGAGCACATCGCTGCCGCAGCTCCGATTGCCGTCGACAAGGATCAGGTGCCGCAGGACAAGGTCGAGAAAGAGCGCCGCATTTTTCTGGAGCAGGTTAAGGAGAGTGGCAAACCCGACCACCTGATCGAGAAGATCGTCGCCGGGAAGATCGAGTCGTATTACAAGGACGTCGCTCTCGTTCACCAGGCGTGGGTTCGGGAGCCGAAAAAGACAATCGGAGATCTCATCAAGGAAGCGTCGGCGAAGCTGGGAGAGAACATCCAGGTTCGTCGCTTTGTCCGGTTTCAGATGGGCGAGGAATAGCTATTCTTTGCCGTACGGTTTTGAAGTGCAACTGAACGGGTGCCAGACGTCAGTGGCGGAGATACCAGTTTCGAGTTCACGACGCCCGGACGTTTCAAACCACCATTCGCGGCACAAGCTGTTGCTGTCACCCCAAAGCGATAAGTGTGAGCGTAGTAAACTGAGAACCCGCAACTGCGCTACTGACGTCTCGCACCCGTTCATTTTGCAGTTTATCAGCCATAAGAGGCCGAGTTGCCAGACCTAAAGTACAAACGGGTTCTGCTCAAGCTGTCCGGCGAGGCTCTCGCCGGACAGAAGGGCGGTGGCTTCGATTTCACGATCCTCGAGCGCCTCGCCACCGAGGTCGCGGACATCGTCAAGATGGGCGCGGGGGTCGGTCTGGTGATTGGGGGCGGAAATATTGTTCGCGGCGCCCAGCTCTCGAAGATGGGGATGGACCGCGTCGGCGCCGACTACATGGGCATGCTCGCTACGGTCATCAACGCGCTCGCGCTCCAGGATGTGCTCGAGAAGGCGCAGCTAGCAACGCGCGTCATGACCGCGATCGCGATGGAATCGATCGCGGAGCCGTTCATCAGGCGCCGCGCGATGCGCCACTTCGAGAAGGGCCGCGTCGTGATCTTTGCGGCCGGCACCGGCAACCCTTACTTCTCCACCGATACCGCCGCAGCACTCCGCGCGATTCAGATCCACGCGGATGTAATCATCAAGGCCACGAGCGTCGATGGAGTCTACACGGCGGATCCCAAGCGCGATCCGGAAGCGAAGAGATACGAGTCGATCAGCTACCGCGATGTAATGGTCAACGAGCTGGGCGTGATGGACCAGACGGCCATCACGCTATGCAAGGAAAACAAGCTCCCGATCATCGTCCTGAACATTCACCGTCACGGAGAGGTTGCGAAGGCGCTGCTGGGTGAGCGCGTCGGAACGATCGTACAATGACGACAATTCCTCAGATCACGAAGGACTGCCGGACCGCGATGGAGAAATCATTTGAGGCGTCGAAGCGCGAGCTGGCGTCGATCCGCACCGGAAAGGCGACGGCAAGCCTGCTCGACACGGTGCGCGTTGAAGCGTACGGGCAGCAGATGCCCTTGAATCAGGTAGCGGGCGTTTCGGCTCCCGAACCGCGGCTCCTCACCGTGACGCCATGGGACAAAGGACTGGTGACGGCGATCGAAAAGGCGCTGCGCGAGTCGGATCTCGGCCTCAATCCTCAGACGCAGTCGGGCGTCATTCGCGTGCCGCTCCCGGCGCTCAACGAGCAGCGCAGGAAGGAGCTGGTCAAGGTCGTTCACAAGCTGGCCGAGGAAGCGCGGATCGGGATCCGGCACGCGAGAACCGCGGCGCGCGATCACCTGAAGAAGCTCGAGAAAACCTCGGAAGACGAACAGAAGAGGGCAGAGAAAGAGCTTCAGAAGCTTCACGACGACTACATCGGCAGGATCGATGAGTTGCTGAAGGCGAAAGAAGCAGAAATCATGGAAGTCTAGCCCGTGTCCGAGCTGACACGGCGCATCATCTTCGCGGTGATTGCCGCGCCCGCAAGCATCGCGATCGTCTACTTCGGCGATTGGGCGCTGGCGATCGTTCTCTCAGTCCTCGCCGCGCTAGCAGCTTGGGAGTTGTTCCGCATGGCTCGTGAAACCGGGGCGCTGCCGCTGGAGCCCGCGGGAATTGCGCTGGCAGCCCTCCTGCCGCTTGCGGTTCATGCGCAACGGCTTGGCGTATATACGCTCTCGCTCACGGCTATCATAGCCATGATTCTGCTATTGTTCGCGAGCACGATCTGGCTCCGCGGACCAGCGGGCAAGCCACTATCGTCAGTTGCGATCACGGTGTTCGGTGTGATGTATGCCGGGCTTTTCTCGTACATCTACGCGCTTCGTTACCACGACTACGCGGTCGGCGCGGCTGCCGGGACGGCTCTGGTCTTCCTGCCCGTGCTGCTTACCTGGGCTACCGATGTCGGCGCGTACACATTCGGCCGCGCGTTCGGCAAGAAGAAGCTGATTCCTTCGGTAAGTCCCGGAAAAACAGTGGAAGGAGCGGTGGGTGGACTCGGCCTCGCAATTGTCATATGTCTGCTTTACGTGAGATTCATACTTATGCCGTATGCGCAGCTCGGACTAACGATCCAGGGCGCGGTGCTCTTCGCAATAGTTGTCAGCGTCGCGGCGCAGACGGGAGACCTGGCTGAGTCGCTGCTCAAGCGGGAGGCTGGCGTGAAGGACAGCTCGCGGATCCTTCCCGGACATGGCGGAATACTCGATCGGTTCGACAGTCTGTTGTTCGTGATGCCGATCGCGCTTCTGCTGCTGGGTCGCTTGCTGCTGCCCATCCCGCTATGACTTCCGGCTCCGCCACCCGGCAGAAAGGTGTGGCGGTACTGGGCTCCACCGGCTCGATCGGCACCACAGCGCTCCGCGTGCTGGATAGACAGCGTGATCGATTCCGCGTTACGGCTCTCACCGCGAACAGCAACGGTGCTCTCCTGAGGGAGCAAGCGCTCAAGTTCTCACCTGCTTTCGTCGGGATGGTAGAATCCCAGCACGACGCGGATGAAGCATGGAAGAGCGGAACCGATTCGCTGATCGCCGCCGCCACCCGCGATGATGTCGACATCGTTCTGAACGCGATTGTCGGCTCGGCGGGACTCGATGCCACGCTGGCCGCTCTGGAAGCAGGAAAGCGTGTCGCGCTCGCCAACAAGGAGACGCTGGTCATTGCCGGAGACCTGGTGAGGCAGGCATGTGCCGGGGGAGCGGGCGAGGTCATTCCAGTTGACAGCGAGCACAGTGCCATCCTCCAGTGCATCACCGGACACCCGACGTCTGCGATCCGCCGCGTCGTGCTCACCGCGTCAGGGGGACCATTCCGCGGCTGGAGCGCCGAGCGACTCGCGTCGGCGACCGTTGACGATGCCCTGAGGCACCCGACCTGGCGGATGGGACGCAAGATCACCATCGACAGCGCGACACTCGCCAACAAGGCACTCGAAGTCATCGAGGCACATTTTCTTTTTGGCCTTCCTTACGATCGCATCGAAGTCGTGGTGCATCCGCAGAGTGTGGTTCACTCATTCGTCGAGTTCATCGATGGCAGCGTAGTGGCGCAGATGAGCGTTCCGACGATGGAGCTGCCCGTACTCTATGCCCTGACCCATCCAGAACGCGTCCCCGACGATGGTGTACCGGCTTTCGATCCGGTTAGACTTTCTCCAATGACATTCGAGCCTGTCGACCATGAGCGTTTCCCGGCGCTTCGCCTGGGCATTGCGGCCGGAGAGGCGGGCGGAGCCGCACCAGCAGTATTTAATGGGGCGAACGAGTGCGCAGTCGCCGCGTTCCTCGCGGGAAAAATCGCGTTTCCCGACATTCCGCGCGCAATCTCTTCAGCGCTCGACAAGCTGAGCACAATGCCCGCAGGAACGCGGGACCAGCTGCTGGCGGCGGACGCGGCAGCGCGCCGACACGTACAGGTGATGTTCAAGTGCTGAGCTGGCTGGCACCGATCATAGTCTTCGGCCTCGTCGTGTTTGTGCACGAGCTCGGACATTTCATCGCCGCCAAACTCACGGGGGTGTACGCGCCGCGCTTCTCGATTGGATTCGGGCCGTCACTGTTGAAGCGGCGAATCGGTGAGACCGAGTACGTCCTCGCCGCGCTGCCACTCGGCGGGTACGTACGTATGGCCTCGCGCGAAGACGAAGCGACTGCATTCCTCGAGGGTGGAAGCGAGAACTCCGCGACGCGAGCCGCAAATCCCGAGGATGGGTTCGATCCGAATGCCATGATCCCGTTCGGACCCAAGCCGATTCCTGAATCGCGGTGGTTCGAGTCGAAGCCGCTCGTCGCGCGCCTCTTCATCATGTTGGCCGGCGTGACCATGAATGCGCTCCTCGCATACGGCATCTACGTCGGCCTGCTGCTGCACTCCGGAATCCCCACGCCGATTCCCGTCGCGTCAGCCGTGGTTCCCGGCAAGCCCGCCGCTCTTGCCGGGATTCAGGTGGGTGACAGCATAACAACGCTCAATGGGCGACCGCTCGCGAGCTGGGAAACGCTCCTCGACAGCATCGGCGCGTCGGCTGGCCGTCCTCTCGAGCTGGGAATCGTTCGGCACGGACAGACGCTGGATGTGCGCGTCACCCCGGCAGCAGAAGTCGTCGCGGATCCGCGCACCGGACTGAAGCGGACCCTCGGTAGAATCGGCATGATGGCGAGCGAAGCATTCACCCCGATTTCAGTGGGGCGGGCCTTCGGCGCGGCATGGGGTCTGACAATTGACAACGGCAGCAGGATTTTTTCCGCGTTAGGTGCGCTAGCCCATGGCGTCGGAGTCTCCGACCTTGGCGGACCGATCGCGATCGCTCAGGTGTCGGTTCAGGCGGCCCGCGGCGGAATTGAGACGCTGCTGCTGCTGGTGGCGCTCATCAGCATCAACGTCGCTGTGTTCAATCTGCTGCCGATCCCTATCCTCGATGGCGGGCAGATCCTTCTCAATGTGGCCGAGACGATCAAGGGAAGTGCTTTCAGCACGCAGACCCGTGAGCGTATCTTGAAGGGCGGGCTGCTCATCATCGGCCTGCTCTTCGTCACCGTGATGTTCAACGACATAAGTCGCAACATGCAGAGCATAGTCCGGTTCTTCGGACGCATTTTTGGGAGCTAGGGCCAAACTATTTGGTGCTCGCTGCCGTAGTGCTCGGCACCCCACTCTCGCGCGAGTCCCAATGGCAGATTTCAAAGCAGAAGATCATCGCCTGAGCAATCCGGCGCAGCCGCGCCCCCGCGATTATGCCGGCTGGGAGGATCAGCATCGGAAGTCGCCACCGAGTTACGGAGAGCAGGGTCAGCAGCTGATTCCGGATTCGAGGTCGACTTCGGGCGTCGTATCGTTTCTCAGCAGTGCCGAAAGGGAAGGACGCTGGCAATTGCCAAGGCGGTTTCGCGCTCTGGCAGTCATGGGAAACGTCGAGCTCGATTTGCGTGCGGCCGAGATTGGGTACGGCCTGTCCGTGATCGAGGCAGTGGCGGTCTTCGGAAACATCGAGATCACGATCTCACCCGATATCACGGTCGAGTGCGATGGGGATTCGCTGTTGGGCACGTTCGTTCTCAAGTATGATGGACGTGCGAATCCGGCAGCGGCGAGTCGCGACAGAGTCGTGCGCGTTACGGGGACCGCATATGCGAGCGCCGTGACCATTCACGTGAAGGGTCCGGACGAGAAACTTCTCGACCGGATCGGACGCACGCTCGGGTTCGGCGAACCGTAGGCGACTGCCTCGCACCAGCTGCGCTCCACTCTACGCCGCACTGTTACGCGCCAGCGTCATCTGCTCCAATGAATTGAACGACGGGCACTTCGCGGCTAAATTTGACAGTTATGGCTTTTCCCGGCCTGACTGAGCGAGTCTCCGATGTGCGGGCCAGAATCGAGGCAGCGCGAGCGCGGGGCGGGCGCGGACAACAGGTCACGATCGTGGCGGTCACCAAAACGCACGGGCCCGAGGCCGCACAGGCGGCCTATGAGTCCGGTCTGCACGACGTCGGCGAGAACAAGGTTCAGGAAGCACTAAGGAAGATGGCCGCGGTTGATGTGCCGGTGCGGTGGCATCTCATCGGACATCTGCAGCGGAACAAGGTTAAGGCGCTCGAGCAGTTCGTGTTGCTGCATTCGCTCGACAGCCCGAGGCTCGCGAATGCCGTGTGCGAGTTCGGGATCGCGCGAGGCCGGGCAGTGGACGTGTTGCTCGAGTTGAATCTTACAGGAGAGGCCTCCAAGGGCGGATACACACTCTCCGAGATGCTGCCGGAAGCCGAGCGGCTCGTTTCGCTGTCGGGAATCCGGGTTCGGGGAGTGATGACAATGGCTAGCTTTAGCGCAACGGAGTCGCAGCTCCATCGCACCTTCGCGGAAGCGCGCGAGGCGCGTGAAGATTTGGTTGCGGCCGGACATCCGGCCGAGGAGCTGTCGATGGGAATGTCGAACGATTACGAGATCGCTGTAGAGGAAGGCGCGACGCTGGTTCGGCTCGGGACCACCCTCTTCGGAGCGAGGGATAAATGATCGACGAATCATTTCATCTTACACCATTGGATGTGCGGCGCTACGACTTCGGCCGCGCATTCCGCGGCTACAATCCCGCGCGCGTCGATCAGTTCAGGGATCAGGTCGCCGAAGAGATGGAGCGGCTCACGCGCATCAACCAGGACCTCGACTCGAAGGCGAGAAGCTTTCACGAGCAGTTGCGCGCGTTCCGAGAGCGCGACAAAGCGTTGAATGATGCCCTCATCGCCGCTCAGCAGCTTCGAGGCGAGGTTCGCGAGCAAGCCGAACGTGAAGCGCAGCTCATCCTGCGCGAGGCGCAGGCGGAGGGCGAGCGGATCATCGAGGCCGCCAAATCCGATGTCCGGCGAATGGAGGAAGAGCTGGACAACCTGGATCGCTCCCGACGCACGTATCTGGCGCAAATGCGGACTTTGATCGCGCGCCAGCTCTCGGAGGTCGAGGCGTCCGATTCACAAGTCGTGGCGAGTACCCTTCGGGGCGCGGGCTCCAACTCCTCGGCGTCGAACCGAGAATGACGGCAGTCCGCCCCGTGCCGGCCGCGGCGGGGGGAGACGAGAAGGGCAGACGCTTCCGCTTGCTGCCGACCGATCGCTCGCCCGACGAACTCGAGAAGGAAATGCTTTCCCGCTGGAAGGAAGAGAACCTCTTCCAGCAGACGCTGGCACAGGCAGAGGGCAAGCCAGAGTTCGTCTTCTTCGAAGGTCCGCCCACCGCCAATGGCAAGCCCGGAATCCATCACGTGTTCTCGCGCACCGTGAAGGATCTTTTCTGCCGCTATCGCGCCATGAGCGGGAATCACGTCGCGCGCAAAGCGGGCTGGGACACGCACGGCCTGCCGGTCGAGATCGAAGTCGAAAAAAGGATCGAGAAGGACTTCGGCATTCGGACGGCGAAGCAGCAGATCGAGAAGATCGGCGTCGAGCGGTTCAATGAGATGTGCCGCGAGAGCGTGTGGCGCTACCGCACCGATTGGGAAGAGCTGAGTGAGCGGATCGGATACTGGCTCGACTACAGCGATCCGTACGTCACCTACTCGAATAATTACATCGAGAGCGTATGGTGGGCGCTTGCGACCATGTTCCGCGCCGGACGTCTCTATCGCGGGCACAAGGTTCTGCCGTACTGCGCGCGCTGTGGAACGACGCTTTCGAGCCACGAGGTGGCGCAGGGTTACAAGGATGTGAAGGATCCCAGCGCCTACGTCGCACTCGATCTCGTCGAGGACAAGGGTGCGAAGACGCGTCGTCGTATCCTCCTCTGGACCACGACTCCGTGGACGCTCGTCTCGAACGTCGCGCTGGCCGTGAACCCGACGCTCGAGTACGTCGAGCTGCGGAAAAGAAAATCGGAGACGGGCGAGACGATCATTCTTGCTCTCGCCCGTACGCCCGCTGTTCTGGGTGACGATTTCGCGGGGCGGTGGGAGACCGTGGGTTCATTTCGTGGCAGCGATCTGGTCGGCAAGCGTTACAAGCGGCCGCTCGACTGGGTCGCGTACAAAGAGGGCAAGCACGAAATAATCATCGGCGAATCTTTCGTCTCCTCCGACGAGGGAACAGGTGTCGTGCATATGGCGCCGGCATTCGGTGCCGACGACTATGCGGCGGGCCAGCGCAATGGGTTGGCGTTCCTTCAGCCTGTGAATCTCCGCGGCGAGTTTCCGGAGGACATGCCGCTGGTGGGCGGGATGTTCGTGAAGGACGCGGACGCCGTCATTCTCGAAGAGTTGAAGCGGCGCGGTGTGCTCTGGAAATCGACGCTGCACGAGCACGCGTACCCACATTGCTGGCGCTGCGAGACGCCGCTGCTTTACTACGCCCGCACTTCCTGGTTCGTCCGCACGACCGAGTTCAAGGATGCGATGCTGGTCCGCAACTCGCGCGTCGACTGGCATCCAGCCGAAACCGGATCCGGTCGCTTCGGTGAATGGTTGACCAACAACATCGACTGGGCGGTCTCACGCGACCGCTACTGGGGCACTCCGCTTCCCATCTGGGTGTGCGAGCGGGACGATTCGCATGCGGAAGCCATCGGCGGATATGCGGAGCTCTCCGAGAGATCCGGGCTCAAGCTCGGCGATGACTTCGACTCGCACAAGCCATTCATCGACAGCTACACCTGGGCGTGCAAGTGCGGTGGCACGATGAGACGCACACCCGAGGTGATCGATGCCTGGTTCGATTCCGGGTCGATGCCTTTTGCCCAGTGGCATTTCCCATTCGAGAACCGCGACAAGTTCGAGCGTTACTATCCGGCGGATTTCATCGCCGAGGGAATCGATCAGACGCGGGGATGGTTCTACTCGCTGCTCGCAATCGCAACCGGTCTTGGTGAAGCGCTGCCGAACAACCTGCTCGCGCACGAGGCGCATTCACCGGTCGTCGGAGACACCGCGCCGTACCGAGCAGTCGTCGTCAACGATCTCGTTCTTGACGCCGAAGGACAGAAGATGTCGAAACGGCTCGGGAACATAATCGATCCCGCGTCCGTGATTCCGCGTTACGGTGCTGACGCGGTTCGGCTCTTTCTCACGACATCGAGCCAGCTCTGGACCCCGCGGCGCTTCGACGAGGCCGGAATCCGCGACACGGCCGGCCGCTTCCTGCTCACGTTCAAGAACGTCTACACCGGCATTTTCGCCGAGTATGCCAACTTCGGGTGGTCGCCATCCGACAAGAATCCCGCGCCTCAAAAGCGTCCCCCGCTGGATCGCTGGATTCTCTCACGGCTGGCCACCGTCGAGCGCGAGGCTGACGAACTGCTGGGCCGCTACGAGGCTACCAACGCCGCCAAAGCGGTCATGGCTTTCTTCGATGAGGACGTGTCCAAATGGTACGTGCGCCAGAGCCGGCATCGCTTCTATGACGTCGATGGGGAAGACAATCGCGCGGCATTCGCAACGCTCCACGAGATCATTGCTGTCACGTGCCGGTTGCTCGCTCCGTTCGCACCCTTCATCACTGACTGGGTGCATCGCGAGCTGACCGGAAGCTCGGTCCACCTGGCGCCATTCACCCGAAAAGCCCCTGGGGCGATCGATGTCGATCTGGAGCGCGCGATGGGGCAAATTCGGACGCTTGCAACACTGGGTCGTGCGGCCCGCGAGGAAGCCGGTGTCAAGGTGCGTCAGCCGCTCACTCGACTAGTTTGTGTGGTGCCCAGCCATGGCAGCGCGTCGAAGACAGACGCAGGGGTCTTGGAGGAGCTTAGTCCGCTGCTGGCGGCCGAGCTCAACATAAAAATCGTCCAGTTCATCTCCAGCGCCGATGATCTAGTAACTTTAAAGGCTAGACCGAATTTCAGGTCTCTGGGTAAGAAATTCGGCAAGGAGACGCCGCTGGCCGCCGAAGCCGTCCAGGCTTTGAGCAGCGAGGCGCTGGCCGAGTTCGAGGCTGGGAAGCCGTTGTACGTGTCGGTCGGGAATGAGTCGCGGGAGCTGAGCTCGGAGGACCTGACGGTAGTCCGAACAGCTTCGGGCGACATGGTGGTGAAGGAAGAAGGTGGCTATTTTGCGGCCCTTGATTCGGTGGTAACGCATGAGCTCCGCCTCGAGGGTCTCGCGCGCGAAGTCGTAAGCCGCGTTCAGCGGTTGAGGAAGGAATTGGGTTTCGCCGTCAGTGATCGCATCACGCTCCTCGTTGGGGGAGGTGCGGAGATTCAGGAAGCGGTGAAGGCGTTCCAGAAATGGATTGCCGATGAGGTACTCGCTCTGAAGGTGAATGTGGGCGAGAAAATCGACGGAACACACGCGACGCATACGTTCGACCTTGATGGGCAGAGCGTTGAAGTCGCCTTGGAGAGGGCAGGTTAGAAATGGCACCGGCAGCTAGCAGCAAAAAGCCAAGCACGATTACAAAACCGAAAGCGATGACGAAGAAGAGCCTGCAGCATTTCGAGAAGCGCCTGCTCGAAGAGCGGAAGCGCGTCTTGAAGGAGCTGGGGCACTACGACGAGACTTTCGGATCGACGCCGCAGGGTGCGGACGGCGATCTGAGCGCGTACTCCTTCCACATGGCCGATCAGGGCACCGACGCAATGGAGCGCGAAAAGGCGTTCTTGTTCGCGAGCCAGGAAGGCCGTTTCCTCTGGCACATCGACGAAGCACTCCGCCGGCTCTATCGCAATCCGGAGCAATTCGGCAAGTGCCACAATTGCGGGCGGGAGATCAGCTTCGAGCGGCTCGATGCGCTCCCGCACGCCAGATACTGTATCGAGTGCAAGCAGCGCGAGGAAGATGGAAAGCGCCAGGCCTAATCCGCCCCTCTTCTGGGGGACACTGGTCACGGTGGTAGTGGTCGATCTCGTGACCAAGTTGATTGCCGCTGCGACCTTATCGCCGCAGCACGTTCCCCACGAGATCCTGGGCAATCACCTGAGGCTGACGCTCGTCTACAATCCAGGTGCCGCGTTTGGGCTCAACCTTGGTATCTACTCGCGGTGGATATTCATGGCGCTCACGGCCGGTGCCCTCGTGATTCTGGGACGCCTGTATCAGGCCACGCGGCAGAGCGATTTCCTGCGCACGATCGCGCTGGGTCTCGTTTGTGGCGGCGCAGTGGGAAATCTGATCGACCGCATTCGCTCCGCGACCGGAGTGGTGGATTTCATCGATGTAGGCGTGGGCGATCTGCGGTGGCCGACGTTCAACGTCGCTGACATGGCCGTCAGCGTCGGCGCATTCCTTCTCGCCTGGGTCCTTTGGGGGGAAGAGCGATCTTCCAGCCCCTCGGTTGCAGCCACGCCTGTGTCGGATACGCCGGCGGAGAGCTAGCCCCCTGAGCGACGTCAAAGAGTTTCCCGTCGAGGCGGACAGCAATGTCCGCCTCGATCTCTTTATTGCCAGCCGCGCCGAGCTCTCACGAACCCAGGCGGCGACGCTGATCGCGCAGGGTCACGTGCTAATCGATGGACGCCGCGAAAAGGCGAGTTACCGGCCCGAGACCGGTGAGGTCGTGCGGGTCGAGATCCCGAAGGCGGAGAAGCGGACGATTTCGGGCGAGGACATTCCCGTGAGCGTGGTTTATGAGGACGACTCGCTCATCGTGGTGGACAAGCCAGCGGGGATGGTCGTGCATCCCGCACCCGGCAACTGGAGCGGCACGCTCGTCAATGCCCTCCTGGGGCGCGGGGGCAGTCTTTCGACCGAGGGGGAGCCGGAGCGGGCCGGCATGGTGCACCGACTGGACAAGGAGACCTCCGGGCTCCTGATAGTGGCAAAAACCGACCGGTCGCACCGGCTGCTGAGCGCGGCGATTGCCGCCCGCCGGGTGGTCCGCCGCTACGCGGTCATGACCTGGGGTCATCTCTCCGCCGACACTCTCACGATCGACAAGCCGATTGCCCGCGACCCGCGAGACCGGAAGCGCATGGCAATCGTCAATAAGGGTCGGCCGGCCAAGACCGACCTCATACGCCTTGCTCGGTTCGATGCGGGGGAACTTCTTCGTGCCCATCTCCATTCCGGACGGACTCACCAAATCCGCGTTCATCTCGCGTCTATCGGCCATCCTGTCATGGGCGACGACGTGTATGGCGGGGGCGGAGGACGTCGTGTGGCCGGACTTCCTCCCAAGCGGCACTTCCTGCACGCGGCCTGGCTCGCGTTCAACCACCCAGTGACCGGCAAGCCGCTCGATTTCCGCTCTCCTCTGCCGGAGGATTTGCGCCGCGCGCTCACGGTGATCGCCGGAGAACACGCGTTGCCGGACACGATAGACCCGCTTACGGCGCTCAGATTCTATGAGTGACGCTGTCGCGTTGCCTCCTGAACAGGTCGTCGAGGAAGAGCCGCACGTTCCGACGCGCCGCCTTCTCGTGTTCAATATCGGCGGCAGCTCCTTCGCGTGCGACATGGACTCCTTTCGCGAGATCGTGGCAATGCAGCACATAACGCGGCTGCCGGGAGCGCCGGATACCGTGCGCGGGATCATCAATTTGCGCGGGACGATCGTCACCGTAATCGACGGCGGCAAATCGCTCGGCAAGCAGGCCCATGCTCGCGCGGAGGGACTGCTCCTGCTGGTCGATTATTTCGACCGGTGGATCGGAATCGGCGTTGATGATGTTCGCGACATTCAGGATGTACCAATAGATCAATTCGGGCCCGCGGATCACGCGGAAATCCCGCTGGCGGGAGCGGTAACCGGAGCAGTCGAAATCGAGGGGGAGCGGGTCCTCGTACTCGACATCAAGACAGTGGTTTTGCAAGTCATCGGACAAGGGAGGTAGCGTGAGCAATACTGTGCTGGTTTGCGACGACGCCGTGTTCATGCGGACGATGGTCAGCGACATCTTGTCCCAGGCGGGGTTCACCGTGGTCGGCGAAGCAGAAAATGGGAAACAAGCTGTTGAGAAATACCAACAGCTCAAGCCTGATCTGGTGACGATGGACATCATCATGCCGGAGATGGGGGGAATCGAGGCGGTGAAGCAGATCACGCAGATGGATCCCGCCGCCCGGATTCTCATGTGCAGCGCGATGGGGCAGCAGGCGCTGGTGCAGGAAGCGCTTCAGGCCGGCGCCCGCGACTTCGTCGTGAAGCCCTTCCAGCCGAGCCGCGTTCTCGAAGCGGTCCAGCGGGTGCTGGCCTAGGTGGACACCGGTCGCTACGCCAAGCTCTTTCTCTCGGAAAGCCGTGAAAACCTCTCCGAGATAAACAGCGCGCTCCTCGAAATGGAGCGAGGCGGGAGCGATGCGGCCCTGGCGCGCATGTTTCGCGCGGTTCACACGATGAAAGGCATGGGAGCCGCGATGGGCTATACATCGGTGGCGGAACTCTCCCACGAGCTGGAGACGCTGCTGGACAAGCTCAGAAGCAGCGCCATCGTCGTCACGCGACCGGTCATCGATACTCTGTTCGCAGCCGTGGACTCGCTGGAGCAGGCGGTGGACATGGCAACCGCCGCGACTCCTCAGCACCTCGATGTGAAGGACATCATCGCCCGTGTCCGCCAGGCGGCCACCGAGGGGGCGTCGCCGACTTTCACCTCGGAATTCGCCATCATGGCGCCCGAGAAGAAAATCGAGAAGAAGGAGCCCTCTCCCACCGCTCCGGCGCAGAAGTCTCCGCGCCACATTCGCATTGATGCAAAGCGGCTCGACACCTTGATGAACGTCGTCGGCGAGCTCGTGATCGCGCGCGACCGCATCGCCAAGATCGCCGAACAGCTCGGTGACGAATCCCTGCTCGAGGCCACACTTCGTGCGTCGCAGATCCTGGCCACTCTGCAAAACGAGATCATGACGAGCCGCATGGTTCCCGTGTGGCAGGTGTTCGAGCGGTTTCCACGCGTGGTGCGCGATACCGCGCGCTCGCTGGGGAAAGAAGTTGACTTCAAGATCGAAGGCAGGGAGATCGAGCTCGATCGATCGATGCTCGACGAGATGGGCGAGCCGGTTCTGCATCTGCTGAGGAACTCGCTCGATCATGGCGTCGAGACGCCGGCCGACCGCGAGAAAGCGGGCAAGCCACGGGTCGCGACTCTGATTCTCACCGCGGAGCGTGACCGGGCTACTGTGCTCATCCGGGTGACGGACGACGGTCGCGGAATCGATCAGGCGCGGGTACTGCCGCGCGCGAAGAAGCTGGGCATCGTCGAGCAGGACACGACTGTGCTCTCCGAGCAGGAGCTCGTCTCGATCATATCCCGGCCCGGTTTCTCGACGGCGGAGAAAGTGACGGAGATCTCGGGACGCGGCGTCGGATTCGATATCGTCGCCACCCGCGTGCGCGCGCTTGGCGGCTCGCTCGAGGTGCACACCGATGCGGGCCTCGGTACCAGTGTGAGCATGCGCCTTCCTCTGACGCTCGCTATCTCGCGCGCACTTCTGGCAAGGGTCGACAATGAGGTCTACGCGATTCCTCTAACGCACGTTCTCGAGACGTTCAGCCTCTCGCAGCCAATGCTGCTCGAATCGAAGGGAAGGCAAGTCGTCGCTATCCGGGACGATCTTTTCCCAGCTATCTGGCTGCGTGAGCGCGTCGGCTTGCCGGCAGCCGCCATCGCGGCCAGTGGCCAGGTCGTACTCATCGAGCTTGCGGAGCGGCGTGCAGCGCTCATCGTCGACGAGTTCATTGGTCAGCAGGAAATCGTCGTCAAGCAGTTCGACGGTGTGAATGCCAGCAAAACTCTCTTCAGCGGAGCGACCATTCTTGGCGATGGAACGCCCGCTCTCATCGTTGACGCCTCCAGTCTCCTCTGAAATGACCAATCCGCGCAACACCCCAGCCGGCGAGGGCAGTACAACACTCCTCAGCACCGCGCGTCTCGACGCGCTCCGCGAGGTGGCCAACATTGGCGCCGGCCACGCCGCGACCGCGCTTTCGACGCTGACGGGCACCCGCATCATGATCAGCGTCCCAATGGTGAACATCGTTCCACCCGGTGATTTCGTGCCGGAGCTCTCTCCCGGTGTGGAGATCGTCGCCGTCCAAATGGCGATGAGCGGAGACATCAGCGGGCAGACGGTGTTTCTCCTCGCGATCCCGGCGGGTCTCAGGCTCGCGGAACGAATGCTGAGGCGAAAGCGCGGAACATCCCAGAGTCTTGGCACCCTCGAGCAGTCCGCGCTCAAGGAAGCGGGAAACATTCTCGCTGGTGCATACCTTACGGCGCTCAGCGAATTCCTCGACATGCGCCTTATGCTTTCTCCGCCATTGCTCACGACCGGCCAGACCTCGCAGGCGCTGAAAACGCTCGGCGACCATGCGCCGCGGGTCGAGAGTCCGATCCTTTGCGTGGAGACGGAGTTCTTTCTCGAGGAGCCGGTCGAGAGCCTGCACGGATTCTTCCTGCTCGTCCCCGATCCGAAAGCCTTCGACGCTATCTTCCGCGCAGTGCGCGTAGAGTAGCACATGAGCGCAGCGGCAACTGCCCGCCCAGCGGCAGCCGCTCACGGCGATGAGATCGACATCCTGCGATCCTTCGCCCGCCGAATCGACCCTTCGGATGCGGGCGCGTACAACAACCTGGGCGTTCTCTACTTTCGAAAGGGACTGACGGACGAGGCAATCGTCGCGTTCTCGCGCGCGCTGGCTCTCGACGAGCGCATGGGCGTGGCGAGGCGCAACCTCGAGATCGCGTACGGCCAAAGCGGGATCCTCGAGCGCCGACTGCACGAGCTCGAGGAACGGCTTCGTGCCAATCCGGAAGACCTCGAGGCGCTCGTTCAGAGCGGAATCGCTGAGAAGACGGCGGGCCGCCTCGAGCGCGCGCACACACTCTTCCAGCGCGCGATCGAGCTCGATCCCGACAGCTCCGTTCTCCATTTCCTCCTCGCCGAGACCCTCTACAACCGCGGACTGCACGAAGACGCAATGCGCTCGGTGAGACGGTCGATCGAGCTGAATCCCGAGAACCCAGATGCACTCTATCTGATCGGTTTCATACTCGGCGACCTTGGTCGCGGCGAGGAAGCGGCGGAAGCAAATCGGCGCGCAGTGATGCTGAATCCGACGCTCGTGCGCGCGCAGGCAAATCTCTCGCTCGAGACGTATCGCCACGATGTGACCCCGAGTCGCCAGCAGAAGACTCCTGCCAGCGCGCACATCACGCTCGGCCGCGCCCTCAGGCAGAAAGGCTATTTCCAGGAGGCACTCCGGGAGTACGAGAAAGCGATCGAAGGCGGCGAAGCCAACGCGGAAGTGCTGCAGGCGATGCTGGAGCTGTACCTGTTGCAGCGCGATACCGGCGCCGCAATCGCCACCGCGGACCGGTTCGCGCGCGAGTTCTCGCCGACGGCAAAGACCTGGAACGGACGCGGGGTCGCGCTGCAGCTCGAGGGAAGGCACGCCGAAGCCGAGGAGAGCTATCTGCACGCGCTGGAGATCGATCCGAGCTACGCGTTCGCGGAGAATAATCTCGGTGTCCTGCTCTGGCACAAGAATGACAC
Organism: Gemmatimonadaceae bacterium; assembly: GCA_036390715.1. Classification (GTDB taxonomy): domain Bacteria; phylum Gemmatimonadota; class Gemmatimonadetes; order Gemmatimonadales; family Gemmatimonadaceae; genus UBA4720. Next base: position 10,076 of record DASWBG010000033.1, on the reverse strand, counting down.
CAAGGCGGCGATCAATTCATTCAGGCGCGCGCTGCAGGTGCATTCGCCACCGGTCGAGTCCCGTCTGAACCTCGCCCTCGGGTTGTTCAGGAGGAAGCATACGGAGCTGGCCCTCGAGGCGTATCGACAGGTGCTGAGCTCGGCGCCGGAGCATCCCGTGGCGTGGAACGGCATCGGCCTGATACTCGTCGAGCTCGAGAAGTACTCCGATGCGCGAAACGCTTTTGCGCGCGCGATCCAGGCAAACCCCGATTTTGCGGAAGCGCACTACAACATCAGCTTCACGCTCTCCAACCTTGGCGAGTTCGAGGCGGCGCTCCGTGAGACGAAACGCGCGCTGGCTCTCGATCCGATGTACACGCCGCAGAAGCTCGAGCTGGCGATAGAGCTCCCGCACGAGGAGATCAGGCTCACCGTCGCTCCACCGATCACCGAGCGGGATGAGACGGTCGACCATGTAGAAGACTTCCATTTCGATCCGGCCATCATCGAGGAGTTGTTCGCCGAGAAGCCGGTGCGCCGACTGACACCGGTGGTGCAGAGTGCGATGGCGGGGTTCTCGCTCGCGCGCGACCTGATCACCAAGGGCCTGTACGACCGTGCTCAGGCGGAGATAGCGCGTGTTCTCGCGCGTGGTGGCGACAAGATTCTCGGCCTGGTTCTGGCCGGCGACGGATTTGCGGCGCAGGGACTTCACGGAGAGGCTCTCGAGAGGTACCGGCGTGCGCTGGACATGGAGGAGACAAACCCTTTCGCCCGGCAAGGCATGGCACGGTCACTGCTGGCCCTTGGGCGCGCCGAGCAGGCGCGACCATACGCGGAGGCTCTGGTCGGAGCCGGAAGCACCGACGTGAATCTGTTACTGCTGGCGGCGGAAGCCCGCGTGGCATCGCTCGACCATCCGGGCGCTCGCGAGATCCTCGTCACGCTCAGGAGGAGCGAGTCGCGGAACGCGAACGTTTTGAAGCGGGTTGGCGATCTTTACGCGGCCCTCGGTGAGGCGAGCGAGGCGATTGCGGCGTACCGCGCTAGCCTCGCGATCGACGAGCGACAGACAGAGACCAGAATTGCGCTCGGACGGCTCCTCGCCAAGAGTGGCGACGATACGGGCGCGATCAGAGAGCTCGAGACCGTGCTCGTCACCGCTCCGAATCACGACGCCGCGGTGGTGGAGCTGGTGGGACCATATCGACGCACGGGCCGCTCGCGAAGCGCGCTGCCACGAATCGTGGCGCTCGTCCGACGCGATGTTTATCACTTCACGGCATTGATAGGTCTCGGCGAGATCCTGATCGACCTCGCTCGCGAGGCCGATGCCCAGAAGGCGTTCGAGCGCGTGCTGAGGTTCGATCCGAATCATTCAGAAGCGCTGCGCTATCACAGGCTGTTGATGCGAGGGCGGATCTGATGGCGATCGAAGGACCGCTGCGCGAGCTTGGCATTCACGACGTCTTCCAGCTGCTCGATCTCAGCCGGAAGACCGGGACGCTTCGGGTGTATTCTCCTGAAAGAAATAATGAGGGGAGTGTTTATTTCGACGCGGGCACGATCGTCGCGGCCACGATGAAGAGCAACCCGCACCTTCTCGGAACGATTCTCGAGAGATCTGGCAAAGCGACGCCGGCGGATCTCGCGCGCGCCACGGCAATGCAGCGCGCCGGGGATAAACGCAGGGTCGGCGAGATTCTCGTCGCCCATGGGATCGTGACACCGCGCGACATCGATCGCTTCATGAGGCAGCAGATCGAGACCGTCGTATTCGATCTGATGTCCTGGTCCGAGGGATTCTTCTCGTTTAGCGAGGAGCCGCCGCGTCCCATTCGCAAGGACATCGCCGTGCGCGTAAGCACCGAATCCCTGCTCATGGAAGGAGCGCGCCGCATCGACGAGTGGTCACGCATGGCCGACAAGATTCCCGACGCCCGCGTGATCCCGCTGCTCGCTCCGCTGGACGACGGGCCGGAATCGTTCATCGATCTCCTTCCGCGCGAATGGGAGGTGCTCTCGATCATCGACGGCGAGAGGAACCTCCACGAGATCGCCAAACGTCTCGTGCTCGCCGAATTCGAGGTTGCAAAGATCATCTATGGAATGCTGAGCACCGGGCTCATCGAAATCGCACCACACGAGAATGACGCAGCCAAGGTCTGAGACGGCGCGGACTCTGTTCGCCACCGCGATCGGCGACGCCGAGCAAACGGCGTTGCTGCTCGATTCCTCGGGCGCGTCCCTGGCCGGGAGCTATATCGATCAGCGGGGGCGCGACATCTCCGGCGAGATCGGGGCCGCGTTGAGCGGAGTCAGCACGGAGGTGACGAGATCCATGCGTCTTCTTTCGATCGGCCGCTGGACCGCGGTGGTGGTAGAGACCGACGCCGCGACAATTGCGCTGGCGCCAGCCGCGGATGATGCCGTCGTTCTGCTCGCGTCATCATTGACGGTTCCGTTGGGACTCGTGCGCAGGGTGCTGGCGCGCTCAGTCGCGCTCGCGATCAACTGGATGCGAGGTCGCGCATGAAAGCGCTCGGTCAGGTGGTCGCAACGCTGTCCCACGTGCCGGGCGTCGTCGTAGCTATGGTCGTCGGCGCAGTTGATGGGCTCATCATCGAGACGAGTCCGCTGATCGGCGTTAGCCCGGGCGCCCCCGACACGAGAAAGCATACCGCGGCCCTCGCAGCCTATCTTTATTCCAAGGTGACTCGCGCCTCGGACGCGGCCAGGCTCGGTACGCCCGCGTTCATGCGACTCGAGGCGGAGCGGGGTCACATCTTCGTCGTCGGCGCCCGCGATCTGGTGCTCGTCACGATCGTCACTCCTGACGCCAACCTGGGACGCGTGAGACTCGAAATGATGAACGCAGCCCGAGATAAATCATGAGCGATCCGACTGTAGCAGAGGGCTGGGTGGCTGCTCCACTCACGCGACTGAAGGAAGACGCGCGCCTCATCTCCGGCGTTTTACTCTACCCAACGGGTCGCGCGGTCGGACAATTCGGCTTCTCCAACGCGGCCGACGTGATGTCGATTTGCGCGCTCACGTCCGCCATCAACGCGTCGGCGCGCGAGCTGGGACGGCAGCTCGATGGAAAGCCCTTCTACGAGATGCACCACACCGGGTCGGAGAGGCAGGTATTCATGGCTCGCGCGTCAGCCGGGGCGCAGGAATTCCTGTTCGTGGGCGTCTTCGACCGGGAGAGCTCGCTCGGCGTCGTCGAGATCTATTTCGCCGAGTTTCAGAAGGCGCTCGAGCAGCTGCGGCCGGAGAAGCAGGCGACCGGCAAGGGGCCTTCCGGCGACTTTGAGGGCGAGCTCAATCGCAGCCTCGATGCTCTCTTCGGTCCGATAGGAAAGCGCTAGAATGTCAGTCGTCAACTACGGCACGCGCGAAATCACGTGCAAGATCGTCTACTACGGCCCGGGCAGATCCGGAAAAACGACGAATCTCCAGCACGTGTACTCGCAGCTGCCCGAGGAAAGGAAGGGGAAGATGGTCTCGCTCGCCACCGAGACAGATCGCACCCTGTTCTTTGATTTCCTTCCGCTCGATCTCGGCACGATCTCCGGATTCGCGACGCGGTTTCAGCTGTATACGGTTCCGGGTCAGGTCTACTACGCCGCCACGCGCAAGCTCGTGCTGCAAGGCGTCGATGGAGTGGTATTCGTTGCCGACAGCCAGTCGCGACAGCTCGCCGAGAATATCGAGAGCCTGCAGGATCTGCACGCGAATCTGGCCGATGAGGGCCTCGATCCACGCACTCTCCCGCTCGTGATGCAGTACAACAAGCGCGATTTGCCGCCTGTTGAGATCAGCACGATTGAGGAGCTGGACGAGATGCTGAACTTTCGGGACGTGCCGTACTTCTCGGCGACCGCGATCAATGGCGGCGGTGTATTCGAGACGCTCCGCAGCATCGCGTCGCTGGTCCTCTCGCGCCTCAGCGCTCCCGCGGTCAAGGAATCCTGAGTCGTGTCGAAAGAGCCGAAAAAAAAGGGGCACTCCGAGCAGGAGGAGGGTGGTGAATTCGACGACTTCATGGCGGATATCAGCCAGGAGATCGCGAAGCGCGTGGAATCGCTCGACACCAAGCCAAAGGCGCCGCCGGTAGAAAGGAAAAAAACGCCCGCGACGCCCGACGCCGGACTGATCGTCGAGTGGCCGAATATCGCCGATCGGATGATTGAGGAGATGCGCTAATGGCTATCAAAGGTAGCCTCAAGGAAGCGAGCCTTCCCGACGTCCTGCAGCTGCTCTCGATGGGAAAGAAAACCGGGTGCCTGGGCCTCTCATTCCATGACAGCTTCGGCTCGATCTACTTCGACAGCGGGCGAATCTGCCACGCCGCTATCGTGAACCGGCCGCTCGATACGGAAAATTCCGTCTACACGCTGTTCACGTGGACGAGCGGCACCTTCAACTTCGAGCCCGGGGTAGAGCCCGAAGATGGCGCCGAGCGCGTGTCAGTCGATCCGCAGTCGCTGCTGCTCGAGGGCGCGCGGAGAGTCGATGAGTGGTCGCTCATCGAGAAAAAAATCCCGAGCTTCGACGTCGTGTTCAGCCTCGACCGTCCGCGGCTGATGATGAACCGCGATCCTCTCTCTTCCGAGCAGGAGGCCATGCTTCCGTTGATCGACGGGCACCGCGACATCAATGGACTGATCCGCGATTCTGGCCTCGGCGAATTCGAGGTCGGAAAGGCGCTGTACGGGTTGCTCAATGCGTCCTTCCTCCTGCCAGTCGGTCGGAAAAGAACCACCCCGACCCTTCCCAGAAACGCGAGTCCTCTCGAGCGGCGCGAGCTCGCAAGCGCCTTGTACAGGGCGGGAATGCACGACGAGGCGCTGCGTGAATTCCGCGCGCTCGTCGAGGAAGCCGCCGATCCAGTGGCGTCGTTCCACGTCGGACTCATCGCGCTCCGTCAGAAGGAATGGTCGGGGGCCGTGAACGCTTTCATGACGGCGGCGCCCCATGCGCCGAGCAAGACATCCCTTCTCCACAACCTTGCGCTTGCCTACGAACAGCTCGGCCAGCTCGAGAAAGCGAGACTGGTGATCGAGCGGGCGCTCAGCGCTGGAGGGAGCACGGATCCGCTAATTCAGTTGCAAGCCGCGATCGTCGCCATGCGCATCGGAGACTATCAGGGCGCCAAGGTCCGGCTGAGCGAATCCCGCAGTCTATGGACGTCGAGTCCGCCGCCAGCAGTCTGGTTCCACTACGCCGCACAGGTGGCCGCATTCACTGGCGACCCGGACCGGGAGATGCTGCTGCTCACCGCTGCGGCCGAGACGCATCCCGAGTCCGCCGTGTTGCTGAACGATCTCGCCGCGGCTCATCTCAAGCGAGAGGATTACGAGAGCGCCCGCGAAGTCGCTGAAAAGGGAGTCGCGCTGGCACCGGAGCTTCCGCAGCTCCGACGCAATCTCTCGGCGGCGCTCGAAGGCATCTCACGCTCGGATCGAAACGCGACGCAAGCGTCGGGTCGCTCCTGACCGGACACGCGGCGCGGATCGATGGAGACGACGCCGGTTTCCAGGCGCTGATCGAGAAGATCACGCGTGATCGAGGGTTCCGGTGCGCCAGCTACAAGGACAGGTGCCTGCGCCGGCGCATCGCCGTGCGCATGCGCGCCAAGCATACCACGACAGCCGGAGAGTACGCGACGGCCCTGGACGCTGATCCGCGCGAATATGATCGCCTGATTCGATCGCTGACCGTCAACGTGACGAAGTTTTTTCGGAACTGGGACACGTATTCCATGATCAAGGACAAAATCATTCCCGCCCTGTGGGAGCGCGGTGAGCAGGAGACGCGCGTCTGGAGCGCGGGATGCTCGTCGGGCGAAGAGCCATATTCGATTGGCATCTTGATGCACAAGCACGCCGCCGAGCGGAACGAAGACGCGCGGCTCGAGAACATCAAGATCGTTGGCACGGACATCGATACCGAGTGTCTCGCGGCCGCAGAGCGCGCCTGCTATGCCGACTCCGCTCTCGGAGACACGCCGCCGGCGTTGCGCGCTCAATATTTCCCGGAGGTTGCCGGACTTCACACAATGCTTCCCGAGGTCAGGCGACTGGTCAGCTTCGAGTGCAACGATCTCCTCGCCTACGAGCCACGGCCCGAGGACACCCATCTCATCCTCTGTCGCAACGTGATTATCTACTTCGAACGCGCGGCACAGGACGCACTGTTCGCGGCATTCCATCGCGCGCTCGCTCCGGGCGGGTTCCTCGTTCTCGGAAAGGTCGAAAGCCTCCTCGGTGAAGCGCGGTCCCTCTTTTCGCCCGTGAATGCGCGCGAACGCATCTTCCGGAAGATCTAGTCCGATTGTCGTGACCGAGATGACCGAAAAGGCTGCGACCGTATTGGTCGTCGATGACAGCGCGTTCATGCGCAAGCTGATCGCGGAGATGGTCGAGTCGAGCGGACCGTTCCGCGTGATCGGCACCGCCGGCGACGGAGTCGAGGCGTTGCAGAAGATTCGCGCTCTCAAGCCGGATATCGTGACTCTCGACATCGAGATGCCACGCCTTAACGGTCTACAGGCGCTCGAGCAGATCATGGCAGAGATGCCACGGCCGGTGGTGATGTTGAGCGCGGCCGGTTCGGAGCTTGGAAACGAGATGACCCTTCGGGCGCTGGAGCGAGGCGCCCTCGAGTTTGTAAGAAAACCATCCGGGCCCGTGAGCATCGACCTGTCGACGGTGCGGGAGCAGCTGAAGTCGGCGCTCGAAGCGGCCCGCGCGATGAACATGGGCGGCGTTCGGACACTCACGCCTGACGCCTCAGCGATCCTCAGCGAGACGGTGCCCAAGAAATCGCCCGACGCCGCAACGAGAGTCGTGGCGATCGCTGCTTCGACCGGCGGACCGCGCGCACTGGCCGAGATCATACCGAGCCTTCCCGAAGACCTCGGCGCGGCCGTTGTCATCGTTCAGCACATGCCGGGCGAATTCACGAAGCTCCTCGCCGAGCGGCTCGATTCGATGAGCGTGCTATGGGTCGGGGAGGCAATTGACGGCAAGCTCCTGCGGGAGAATCGCGTCTACCTGGCTCCTGGCGGGTTTCACATGACCATCAAGGGAGAGCCAGGAAATGCGTCGATTCGCCTCGACACGTCTGCAACGATGTGGGGTGTGAGGCCAGCCGCCGATCCTCTCTTTTTTTCCGTCGCTGATGCGTTCGGAAGCTCCGTGATCGGAGTCGTGCTCACGGGAATGGGGCGGGATGGTGCCGAAGGCCTTCGACGCATCCGCGTCGCCGGAGGAAAAGGAATCGTACAGGATCGCGAGAGCTCGATCATCTATGGAATGCCGCAGGCAGCGCTTGCTGCGGCGGGCGCCGATCGGATCGCGACCGTGAACGATATCGCGCCGTTGATCAGGGATATGTGCGCTGACGTAGCCAAAGGCATTGGCGGATGAGTAATCGACGGGTATCGTTCGCTTGCCATCCCTCGATCACTCGCGAAACGCCGCGCGAGGTAATCGATCTTCGACCACTAACCACTCACAGGACCAAATGACCGAGGAAAGGGATCACGATGCGTAGGATGCTGGTAACGGGTGCCGCCGGATTCATCGGCACCAACTTCGTCCATTTCTGGGCCGAGCATCACCGGGGCGACATGATCGTGGGACTCGACGCACTGACGTACGCGGGCAATCTGGCCAATCTCGAGCCCCTCGCGAAGAACGAGCACTTCACGTTCATAAAGGGCGATATCCGCGACGGCGCGCTGATGCTTGACGTGATCAAGCGCGAGGGCATCGATACCATTGTCCATTTCGCGGCGGAATCACACGTCGATCGATCGATCCATGGTCCCGACCCGTTCATCGATACGAACGTCAGGGGCACACACGAGCTTCTAAAGGCGGCGCGAGCGGCCTGGACCGAGGACTGGTCGGGCGGAGCCCGACGGTTTCACCACATCTCGACCGACGAGGTCTATGGAAGCCTGGGCCCGACGGCCGCGCCGTTCACAGAGGACACAGCTTACTCGCCCAATTCTCCGTATGCGGCGAGCAAAGCCGGGTCAGACCACCTCGTCCGCGCGTATCACCACACCTACGGCCTGCCCGTTACGACGACGAACTGCTCCAACAACTACGGGCCCTACCATTTTCCGGAAAAGCTGATTCCGCTCGCGATCGTGAACGTACTGGACGGAAAGTGGCTGCCCGTATACGGGGATGGCCTGCAGGTTCGCGACTGGCTCTACGTTCGCGATCACTGCCGCGGTATCGAGCGTGTGCTCGAGAAGGGCCGGGTCGGCGAGACGTACAACCTCGGCGGCAACTCAGAGCGAAAGAATCTCGACGTCGTAAAGGCGATCTGCGCGAACATCAACAAGATCTTCGGCGCAGACGAAAAGGTTCGCGAGCGGTATCCCAAGTGCCCGGCCGCGATTGGCGGTGACACTGCCGAGCTGATCACATTCGTGAAGGATCGTCCGGGACACGACCGCCGCTACGCGATCGACGCGATGAAGGCGACTTTGGAGACGGGCTACGGACCGTCAGAATCGTTCGATACGGGGCTGCTGAAGACAATCAAATGGTTTATCGCCAACGAGCAGTGGTGGCGCTCAGTCATGGATGGGAGCTACCGCGACTGGGTGGAACTCCACTATTCGAACGGGCGAGGTAGCGCGAAGTAGCACTCATTAGAGTCGGCGTAATGGTGGATTTGGGTTGACACGCATTTCGTCCCACCCTACACTACCTCGCTTATGGCCAAAGCTGATCTTGCCAGCGGTCCCCGAGTGGGGCGTGATTCTGGTCCTCGTCGCTCCTGGGTGTATTGGACGGTCGCTACACTAGTGTTGCTCGCCGGCTTCGCCGATCTTGCGCGTGGGGGCGAAACACTCGCCCCGATTCTGCTTGTGATCGGGTATTGCGTGCTCGTACCGCTCGCCATTCTGCGATGAGGCGGACGGGCTCGGTTTCTGCACCGGGCGAGTAGCTCAGTTGGTTAGAGCGCCTGCCTTACACGCAGGATGTCGGGGGTTCGAGTCCCTCCTCGCCCACTTAAGGTTCAGGGACCCACGGATTGGGAGGTGGGGTAAGAATGTTTACCGTCTTGGAGGTTAAACCATTGAAGGCACGTTTACGTAACTCAGGCCTCGTTCTCACAGCGCTTGTGGCATTTGCGGCGTCCACTGTGCTTGCCCAAACCACAAAAACTGGCGAACGAGTCATGATTCCAACGCTCCAGAGCTCGGACAAGGAGCTCGGGGTTCAGGCTGCGGAAGCCATTCGCGGCCAGTTGCAGAAACAGACCAACGTTCGCGATCTGGTAGTCGTTCCCAAGGCAGACATCAACAATAGCCTTCAGTCTTCGGGATACTCGACGACCGAAGCACTGGCCCCGGGCGACGCAAAGGCGTTGGCGACCCTCGTGCGTGCTCCGCAATACCTCGAGGGCACCGTCACCAAGACCCCTACGGGATACAAGATCGACTCGCGGATGATCATTTCCCGCGACATGAACAAGGCTCAGATTCTGCCGAGCGCCCAGAGCGCGAAGCTCGACGATGCGGCCAGCCAGGTCGCGCGTTCGATCCAGGATGCGCGCCGGCAATTACCGGCCGAGGAAACCTGCCACAACAGCGTAGCACAGGGAAAGTATCAGGAAGCGGTGGCCGCGGCGCGTAAGGGTCTTGTCGGAATTCCGAACGCGAACATTCTTTCCGCCTGCCTGGCCGAAGCGTACAACGCGCTCAAGATGCCAGACTCTGTCATAGCGGTTGGGGAGCGAATTCGCGCCAGCGATCCACGCAACACGCCGGCGCTGAGAATGCTCGCCGAGACTTACCGGGCTAAGAACGACACAACGAAGCTTTTGGATGTGCTGGGTGCCCTGGCCGCGGCCGATCCGACGAACATCCGGCTGATTCAGGATGTCGTCGGCGAATATGCGAAGATGGGACACCCGGAAAAGGCGGTTCCGCTAATGCGTGATCTGCTCCAGAACAATCCTGGCGATCCAGCGCTATTGAACCTGGCGTGGCTGGTTTACTTGAATGCGAAGGACTATCAGGGCGCTATCGACGTCGGCAACGAGATGGTGCGCGT
>DASWBG010000032.1:0-64666 GCA_036390715.1 Gemmatimonadaceae bacterium | reverse complement strand
GGTATTCCGGATGATCAGCCCCCGGAATCCCTTGTCGCCGATTAAGATGTTGGCGCCCAGTCCGAGCACGAAATACTCGAGGCCGAGATCCCGTGCGGCTGTAACTGCCCCTGCCAGATCCTCGACTGATGTTGCATCGTAAAAGAGATCGGCGGGACCACCAATCTTGAATGTGGTGTATTGAGCAAGAGGCTCATTGCGTTTGAGCCTCTTGGCGTCCAGTCGAGTTAACAATTGCCCGTAGGAGTCTGCGCGGGCCTTCTCAGAATCTGCCATGTCCGAAAGAAAAGGTGTCCTGCGTCGCTGCGCTACTCTTGCTCTTCTCGTATGCGCGCTCACTCCGGTGCAGGCATGGGGCCAGCGGGCGGAACTGGAGAAGATCATTCAACGCAAAGTGCTCGCTAACGGCCTCGAGGTAATCGTCGTCGAAAACCATGGCGTTCCGCTAGCGACGATCGAGATCGACGTAAAGAACGGGTCGTTTACGCAGACCCCCGAGTACGAAGGACTGGCTCACATGTACGAGCACATGTTCTTCCGCGCCAATTCGAAATATCCAGAGCCCAATCAATTCTGGGACAAAGCGTCAGATCTCGGAGCGGTGTTCAACGGGACTACCCAGGAAGAACGAGTCAACTATTACATGACGGTCCCGGCGGAAAAGCTGGGAGATGCCGTCGAGCTCCTGGCCACGGCGGTAAAGGGCCCGCTGTTCCGACGCGATGAGCTCGAGCGGGAACGGCAGGTCGTAATCGGAGAGTATGATAGAAACGAGTCGAGCCCATTCTTCGAGCTCTCGCGCCAGGCAGATGCGAAACTCTATCCCGCCAACTTCAGCAGAAAGGATGTGATCGGCGACCGACAGATAGTTCTGACGACGACGCCCGAAAAAATGCGCTTCATTCAGAACAAGTATTACATCCCGAACAACTCTGCGCTGATCGTTTCCGGCGATGTTACTCCCGCCACCGTGTTCGCTCTCGCCGAGCGCGAGCTTGGACAGTGGAGTCGCGGTGCCGATCCGTTTATCGCGGATCCGATTCCGACCATTCCTCCTCTCCAGAAAAGCGAGGGAGTGCTGGTCGAAGCGCCAGTCGGTGCGGTGACCGTTCAAATTCAGTGGCAAGGTCCGAGCGTCGGACAAGATCCCAAGTCCACCTACGCGGCGGATGTGTTTTCAGATGTGATGAACGACCCACGGTCGCAATTCCAGCAAAGGCTTGTCGACAGCGGATTATGGGAAGCGGTTGGTGTGAACTACTACACTCTCAATCACACCGGACCAATTACCATCAGTGGACAGACATCGCCTGAACAGCTTCGCGATGCGCTCGCGGCCCTCTATGGCGAGATAGGAAAGTTCGATACGCCGGGCTACTTCACATCCGACGAGCTCGAAGACGTCAAGGCGCATCGGGCTGTAACTTCCGCGTTCGATCGTGAGCGGGCTTCGGGGTTTGCGCACACCCTGGGATTCTGGTGGAGCGTCGCCAGCCTCGAATACTACATGGGATACGTTGATTACATGGCGCAGCAGACAATCGGAGACCTGCGCGCGTACGCGCGCCATTATATCGTCGGGAAGCCGCACATTGCGGGAGTTCTCATCGCGCCTGAGGTACGGCAGTCGCTGAAGCTCGCTCCGCAGGATCTCGTAATGGCGGGGACACGCTGATGCTGCTCTCAATTGCGCTGGCGCTCGCGACGGCCACGACGAGCTTCGATGTATCTGGCGTGCATGTCATCCTCCGGCAGAACAATGCCAACAATGTCGTCGCAGCAAACCTCTACCTGTTGGGCGGAGCCCGGCAGGTGACCGAGGCGAACGCAGGTATAGAGCCAATCCTGCTCGAAGTCTCCGAGCGCGGCACCCAACGGTACCCCAAGAATTCGCTCAGACGCGCGATGTCGCTCCTAGGGAGCGAGATCGTAGTCGCTCCGAGCGCGGACTGGACGATGTTCGGAATTCGATCGAGTACGGAGGTTTTCGATTCCACCTGGTCGATTTTCGCCGATCGAGTAATGCATCCGAACGTTGCCAAGTCCGAAGTTGCCCTGGTGAAGGCTCAATACCTTTCGGGAATCAGACAGCGGCGAGACGACCCCGATGCTCTGGCTGACTATCTCGCGGATAGCATAACCTATGTGGGCCATCCATACGCAGTCTCGGTCGTTGGCAACGAAAAGTCGATCCAGGCGCTGGACTCGGCGTCATTGCGTGAATATCACCGTGCACAATTTGTAACATCACGAATGCTGCTGGTCGTGGTGGGGAACGTCGATCGCGCGCACATCGAGCGACTTGTGAGCCAGTCGATCGGGCAACTTCCTCGTGGCAGCTACAAGTGGACTGCACCTCCGCGCATTCCCGAGGCAAATACGGCGATCGTAATCGAACGTCGGCAGCTACCCACCAACTACATACTGGGCTACTACAGCGGCCCGCTCGCCAGCGGTGAAGACTACCAGGCGCTAAGGGTCGCGACTTCGGTTCTGACAGGCCGAATGTTCGCTGAGATTCGGACCCGCCAGAATCTCACCTATGACGTGCACGCTCCTTTCGTCGATCGTGCGGCGACCACGGGGGGACTATACGTCTCGACGGCTTCGCCTGACACGACACTGAAGCTGATGCACGCCGCGATCGTGGATCTCCAACAGGGGATGCTCGACCCCATGGGACTCAAGCAGCTCGAAGAACAATTCATAACGGAATATTTTCTGGACAATGAAACCAATGCTGCGCAGGCGGATTTCCTGGCGCGCTCACAGCTGTATGAAGGCGATTTCCGGGAAGCTGACCGCTTCGTTGACGAATTGAAAAGTGTAACCCCGCAAGCGGTTCAGAGAGTGGCGAGAAAATACATGAAAGGGTTTCGCTTTGCGTATGTCGGCGATCCGTCGAAACTGGATCCGCGCACGATAGCGTCGTTCTGACGATTGCGAACCGCAAGCGAGCAATAGTGACTATTCCGCGAATTCCTCGGCCACGACCCACGGATCCATAGCACCAGTGTAAAGCGCCACTCCGACGACAGCGGCCGCAACACCCCGGTCCGCCAGTGCCCGCAGATGGGTGAGGCTTCCGAGCCCGCCCGATGCAAAAACAGGGAAGTCAGCTGCCTCGGCAATATCCTCCATGAGCGGCAAGTCTGTTCCGCGCACCGCTTCCTCACGATGCACGGCAGTTACGAGCACACCGGCGAGAGGCAGGCCATTTAACTCCTGGACGAGATCGAGCACAAGCCTGGGATGGGTGCGCGTCCAGCCGTGAGATAGAATCTTACGATCGCGGACATCCGCGGCGACGATGACGGAACCGGGAAAAAGGCTGCTCATTTCCGCTAGCCAGTCGAGGTCTTCCAGTGCACGCGTGCCTATGATTACACGCTGCGCTCCATCATGGAGCGAGCGCTGAATCAACTCTCTGCTTCGTATTCCCCCTCCTAGCTGAACCTCGACATCGGTTGCAGCGAGAACGGCTTGCACCTCGGGGGCGTTATTGCCCCGTCCGGCCACTGCGTCCAGATCGACGAGGTGAAGATGCCGGAACCCGTATTGCCTCCAGGCAATGGCGACTCCGACAGGATCGGGAATCCGAATAAGCTCCTGGTCATAGGAACCAGCTGTGAGCTGGACGCAGGCGCCCCCTCGGAGGTCGAGCGCAGGAATTGCGATCATCCCGCGAGCTGCAGCATCAGGGCACGAATCATGAGAGGCGAAACTGTCGCATTGATTGCATGTTAGCGAGCTTGTGAATAAATTCACAATCTCTGCGGTGAACAACTACTCTTGCAAGTGCACTACTGTACGGCTCTGGGAGGCCTCAAAAGATGCGGTTCTACGAATTGGCGGTGGCGGTTGGAGTGATTACGCTCGGTGCCTGCGCAGGCGGAGAAAAGAAACCTGCTGACACGACGCATGTTGCTGTGGATACAAGCTCGACGACAACGACAACTACTGGTAGCGCGACGACTACTGGTGCGGCAAGCGGTGCCGTCACGATGGCTCCCATTACCGGCAAAACGCAGACGGTGAATATGGTTGGAGATGCTAAGGGCTATCGGTTCGAGCCCGCCAACTTCACGATCAAGAAGGGAGATGGCGTCAAGTTCGTGGTGGTGAGCGGCGGTCCCCACAACGTTGCGTTCGACCCGGCTACCATTCCGCCCGATGTGAAAGGCCAGCTCGATGCCAACATGGGCACGGACAAGATGGGCGAGCTCTCCAGCAACATGAAGATGAACGCCGGTGAGTCGGTCACGGTCTCGTTCGGCAACATCAAGCCCGGCCAATACCCATTTCACTGCGTTCCGCACCTGGCGTTGAACATGAAGGGTGTCATCACGGTTCAGTAAGCTGATTTGAGGATGACGAGACGGCGGGGCGAACGCTCCGCCGTCTTTTTGTCATCCCGCAAAAACCGCTCAGCGCTTAGATTGGGTTTGTTGACGAGCAAACAAGCGCGACCCCCGGGCCCGTACCTGTCGGGATGCTATCCTCCCCAGAGCGGACCCTCTCGCGCCCGCGCCATACTCAGTGAATCTTTGACGGATGAACGTTCATAGCATTGCACGGATGAGCGGGGGCTCTGCTTACCTCTGGATGGCAGCGCGCGCCAGGAACGCGCTACGCCGGGTAGTAGTGTTTGGCATCGTTGGCGGTGTAGTCTTTATCGGCGCTTTGATCGCATTCGTCGTCGTTCCGAGAAATGCTTCACGAAAGGCGCTGGCAGTTGCCGCGAGCATCGAGAGCCGAACGGACTCCGGTCCTACCGTCGCTGCGAGAGACCGCTATCTGGCGGAGTTGACCGCCACAGATTCCGTGTTGAATGCAACGCGCCGTGCTCTGATGCCCGTTCCGGCAGCCGTCATTGACACCTTCCCACCGGCGGTCCGCGCGCAACGTGACTCTCTGGGCGCAGAGCTCGCAACGCTCAATCGTTTGATCGACAGAGCCGAAAACGCTCCCCTTCCCACCTCCTATCGCGCGCTTGCTGCGTCGCCTGTAGTCGCTGCCGACCCCAGAGTGCGTGTATTGCTCGACTCCCTGGCGGACATCGAGCGCGATCGGAATGCTTTTGGTGCAGTGGGAGGCGTCGATCCCGTATATCTGTCGCTGACGTCGAGAGCGAATGCGATCGGCCGCCAAATACAGGGAATCGCCGATGCGAAGCGCGGTGAGGTGCGAGGAAAGCTAGCGCTGATACGCCCGACGCCAGCACCCGTGGTGAAGCCAGTAATAACGGTCGATACGACAAAACTCGTCGCCCAGCACGCGACTGCGCAGCAGAACTATCAGACGGCTGTAGCGCAGCTGGATCAGATTAACCAGAAGAACGCGCGCATTGATCGTGAGTCGGCACACGCGCGCGATCTTGCCAACGTGGGTGCTCCACCGTGGGCGATGCTCGCCGCCGCGGTAGTGCTCGCACTGGCCGTTGGATTTGCGGCATCGTTCGGAACCGAGCTGAAACGCCCGCACATCGCGGACCCGCGTGAGGCAGAGCAAATTAGCGGCGCACGCGTGCTAACCGTGATCAAGCCGCCGGAAGTCGTCGTGGAAAGAAGCCGCCGGCAAGCGGATGTGGAGGCACCGCCTCTCATTGATGTCGTATCCGAGAGTTACAGAACGCTTTATTTGCACATCGCGTCGGTGGAAGCAAGCGTCCCGATCGTCACGATAACGGGCGACGACCCCGGCATTGTTGCTACCGTCGCGGCGAACCTGGCTGCATCCGCGGCCTACGAGGCCCGGAGCACGCTGCTCGTCGATGTCGATCCCACAACGTGCAGCGTCGCAAGCGTCCTGCGAATCCGACCTGATCCCGGCCTTTCGGGAATCATCACGGGCAATGCAACCTGGCCGGAAGCGATTATTCCGACGACCATTGGTCGTGACCGTCCTCTGGACGTGCTTCCGAGCGGCACACGGCGCTCCGGACTTCCAGAGCCAAACGTCGTTGAAGAGGTGCGCAAAGAGCTCGCTCGGATGCAGCGACGCTATGACTTCATCATCATCGCAGCTCCAACCAGCTACGTTCAGCGGAGCGCCAACAGCATCATCCCCGCTCCGGACGTCATACTCTGTGCGAGAATCGCCCACACCACTGTGGGTGGACTCAAGAGCGCTGTGGACAGCCTTCGCGGGGCCGACATGCGCATCCACGGGCTGGTGCTATGGGATGCGGAAATGCCACAGCTGGAGACGCGTGAGGAGATGCTCGGGGCCACTCGACAATCAGGAGCGTTTCAGCCAGAGCTTGCAGCGGCGCGGTAGCGGGTAATGGCCGAGACAATTCCTGATCTGAGAAGCGTCCCGAAAGCTCGCGCGTACGCCGAGCTGAAGGGACACAGCGACGCCGTTCTCGAGGGCATCGACGACGATGTCACAGCGATGGCTACAATGGCAGCTCTGGTGCATCACGCATTCGGCCATCTGTGGACTGGTTTCTATCGTGTCGTTGTTCCCGGGCAGCTCCTCCGGGTCGGACCGTATCAGGGAAGCCTCGGGTGCCTCGACATTGCGTTCGGTCAGGGGGTGTGCGGAACAGCCGCCGCGGAAATAAAAACCGTAATCGTCGCGGATGTCGAAAAGTATCCCGGGCATATCACGTGTGATGCGCGATCCCGGTCAGAGATCGTTGTCCCCGTTATCGATCAGCGGGGTGAATTAATCGCGGTTCTCGACGTAGATTCTGACCGGCTGGATGCGTTCAAAGCAGAAGACCAGCAAGGGCTCGAACGACTCGTCTCTTGGTTCGCGACAAAGCAATGACAGTCACCGGTTACTCCGACGTAATCAATCACGCGCTCGCGTTCGCGGCCAAGCATCACGACCGCCAGGTGCGAAAGGGAACGAAGCTTCCCTACCTCACCCATCCCGCGAATGTGGCGGTGATTCTCACTCGATACGGCTGCGACAGCAATACCGTCGTGGCGGGGATCCTTCACGACGTGATCGAGGACTGTGTTCGGGAAGGCTATTCCCGGGAAATGCTGGAGCAACGAATTGGCGACAAATTCGGCGCGAAAGTTCTGGATACCGTATTGGCCGTAACGTACCGCCGCCATGACGACGACGGAGTGGAGCTTTCCGGCGACGACCGCAAGACAGACTATCTGGAACGGCTGTCAGACGCGAGCGAAGAGGCGCGTTGGGTTTGTGCCGCCGACAAGATTCATAATGCGTCGTCGATCCTTTCAGATCTGAGGAGAACCGTAGATGCCGAGACGATCTGGAGTCGCTTCGGCGGGGGGAGAGCTGGAACAGGTCGCTGGTACCGCCAGGTCTACGAAAGGCTTCGCGAGGTTGGATTCGATGCTCCGATCATGGCGGAGCTCGATGCAGTTTCGGGCGAGCTCCAGGAGCTCGCTGGCTGAAGCAGGCGCTAGCCGAGCGTTGCAGCTGTGGCTGTGTCTGTGCCGTAGGTTTTCTCGACGTACTGCTCGAGTATCCTCAGGAACTCTGGAACGATCGTTTCGCCCTTGAGGGTGACCATCAACTTGCCGTCGACGTACACGGGCGCCTTCGGATCTTCGAAGGTTCCGGGAAGCGAAATGCCGATATTCGCGTGCTTTGACTCTCCCGGCCCGTTAACGACGCACCCCATCACTGCGACCCTCATTTCAATCACGCCCGGATAACGATCGCGCCACGTTGGCATCTGCTCCCGGAGATAGGTCTGGATGTCTTCGGCCATGTGTTGGAAGAAAGTCGATGTAGTGCGGCCGCATCCGGGGCACGCGGTGACCTGCGGGTTGAAGCTCTGAAGCTCCAGCGACTGAAGGATCTGCTGTGCGACGTTCACCTCTTCGGTCCGATCTCCACCGGGTCGTGGAGTCAGCGACACGCGAATCGTGTCTCCAATTCCTTCCGACAGCAGGATCGACAATGCCGCAGTGCTGGCGACGATGCCCTTTGATCCGAGGCCAGCCTCGGTAAGCCCGAGATGCAGCGGGTAATCGCATCTGGCTGCAAGCTGGCGATATACGTCCAGGAGATCCTGAACGCCCGATACCTTGGCGGAAATGATGATGCGGTCATGACTGAACCCCATCTCTTCAGCGATGAACGCTGAGCGTAACGCGCTCTGGATCATCGCTTCGATGTAGACTTCCTTCGCGGCTCGCGGCTCCGCGTTATGCGCGTTTTCGTCCATCAGCGTTGTGAGAAGGTCCTGGTCGAGCGAGCCCCAGTTCACGCCGATCCTGACCGGCTTGTCGTTATCGAGCGCGATCTGGATGATCGTTCGAAAATTCTCGTCTCGGCGCTTTCCACCCACATTGCCCGGATTGATTCGGTATTTGTCGAGGGTTTTTGCCGTCGCGGGATATTTCGCGAGCAGTAAATGACCGTTGTAGTGGAAGTCTCCGATCAGTGGAACGGAGACGCCCATGTCAACCAGTCTGCTCGCAATTTCCGGCAGCGCGCGGGCGGCGTCATCGTTATTTACCGTGACCCGGACTAGCCTGCTTCCGGCCCTCGCCAACTCCGCCACCTGGAGTGCCGTACCCGAAGCGTCGGCTGTGTCGGTGTTGGTCATGGACTGCACGACGATGGGGTGCGACGACCCGACGGGTACGCCACCCACGATGGCAGTCACGGTCTTTCTGCGCGCGATAGTGGTCAAGGGTGCTTGCGTGTGTTGAATTTGAAAGCTAATTCCCTGGCCTGAGCGGTGCATGAAACGGCAGCTGTCTTCCCACTGGAGTTCAATTGGCTGATACCCCGGAAATTTCGGAGACCCCTGCTGCTCCCACTCCGGCAACAAAGAAGCGCAACAAGGCATTGATCGTGTTGCTGATTCTTATCCTCGTTCCCGCCGTGATCATATCGCTGTGGGTCTGGGTCACACTCGGCTATACCTACGCGTTGGGCGAACGTGCTGGCTATGTCCAGAAGATTTCCAAGAAAGGATGGCTCTGTAAGACCTGGGAAGGCGAGCTCGCCATGGCAAATCTGCCCGGAACGATGCCTCAAATCTTCTCTTTCACGGTCCGCAACGACTCGATTGCCCACGTCATTGAGCAGAACGCCGGCAAACAAGTGTCACTGACCTATGAACAACACCGGGGAGTGCCGACCTCATGTTTTGGCGAGACCGAGTATTTCGTAATCGGGGTGCATAAGACCGGGCCCTGAATTCTCTATTGTCTGCTCAGCCGGTCCTTGCTATTTTTCCGCCAAGTCGAGCCAGGAGTACGGGTGAAAGCCCTTGCTGCGGGCTCAAGTCCAATGCGGGGTTAGTGAGACCTGCGTATCAGATTGTCGAGGGTCGGGCGTAATTCCGCTCCCCAAGACACAATTTTCCAGGAGTAGGGAATGCGTACGACCGGCAAGGTGAAGTGGTTCAACGACGCGAAGGGCTTTGGATTCATCACACCTGACAACGGGCAGAAGGATTGCTTCGTTCACTACAGCGCGATCTCCGGCTCGGGCTTCAAGTCCCTTGCAGAAGGTGATGCGGTAGAGTTCGACATCGTCGAGGGTCAGAAGGGTCCAGCTGCCGAGAACGTGACGAAGGCTTCTTAAGCCACGTCCGCTTCACTGGCACAATCTGGCGGGGCGTCTCAATCGAGGCGCCCCGTTTTGTTCTTATGGGGGCGACCTCTCTTCGGAATGGGCGCGATCTCGACGGCGTTTTCAAGGCGTTCGAGCAGGTCTGCCCGAAAAGATGATAGATCGAGCACGAGCATGAGCCCTCGCGACGCGATGTACCGACCCTCGTTCTTCGCGAGATTTTCGGCTACCGCGATCGCTTTTGCGATCGGAAGTCCAAGCTCCCGTACGAGCAAAATCGCGACGGCCAGACCGACCAGGCCCTCGACCGTAAGTCGACGAGACACTCCTTGACGTTGCTGTGCAACCCCGGAGACACGATTGTGCGACAGCACGTTGTCGAGCCACTTCATCGAGGTTCCGAGCGTAAGTGCAGCTGTGGCAATGGTATACACCCTAGCCATTTAATTATCCTACTTATCAAGGATATTTAACTGTAACTTATCTCCGCTTTTGGTACAACATGGCTCTCACGCTATATTGTCCCGCTTCTTACACTCACCAACAATGAAATCCGGTCAGGCCAGATGAAGCGACTTTTGACAATTATTGCGGTTTCGGTTCTTGCTTCAGTCTTTCCCTCCACTCGAGTGGCTGGTCAGAAGACCTACGCTCTTGGAATCGGCGGAGGCGCGGCCATACCAGTCGGAAAGTTGAGCAACACCCAGATTACCGGATTCAACGGGATCATTGCCCTGGCGCTAGGCGCTCCCGACTTGCCGATTGGCGTTCGGTTTGACGCGATCTATAACAGCTTCTCGCGCAAGGATGTCACTTCGCCCCAGGGCGCAGCGAGCAATACATACAGTTTTCGAATTGCTGGTCTACTCGCTAACGCCGTGTATGCTTTTTCCGGAACTACCGTCAAGAGCTACATCGTGGCGGGAGGAGGGGCGTACAACACCAAGTTAGATGTTGCCGGCTCGAAGTCGGAGAATCATCTCGGACTAAATGCTGGAGCCGGTTTTACGTTCGGCCTGGGGCCGATTGCGAGCTTCATCGAGTCGAGATATCACTTCATCTCCCGCGAGCCCTCGAAAGGCGGAGTAATTCACTTCGTCCCAATTACCTTCGGGTTGATGTTCTGAGTTTATGGCGGACGGAGAAAAAAGCGCACAATCATGCGCTTTTTTTGTTAACAGCCTTTTCCTAGACTGCCCGAAGCACCAGCTCGTTCCCACGCGCGGCATCTGTTGCTGGCCGGAGAGCTTCATGCGCGGAGCGAAGCTGTGCACTGAGCGCAGTCGGACCCGTACCGCCGGGAACATCGCGACGCGCCACTGAGCGTGCGGGGTCGAGCCAGTCAAGAACGTCGTCGCCGAATAGTGAATGTGCAGCCTTGAACGATGCGAGGGGCAATCCATCGAGCTCGCAGCCTTCGCGCTCACTCTCGCGAATCAAAGAGCCGATTGAAGAATGGGCCTCGCGGAAACTGGCTCCCTTCCCCACCAGATAGTCGGCGAGATCGGTCGCCATCATGCTGCTCGACAGCGCAGCGCGCATTCGCTTGGGGTTGAAGCGAACCTCCTGCAACGCGCCGGACACAGCGGGCAGCACGAGCATGATCGTGTCAACAGCGTCAAATAACACGCGCTTATCGTCCTGGAGGTCCTTGTTGTAGCCGCTGGGTATTCCCTTGAGCGTCGCCAGCAGCGTCGTCAGATCTCCAATGGCACGCGCGCCTGAGCCACGCGCAAGCTCCAACGCGTCGGGATTGCGCTTCTGCGGCATCATGCTCGAGCCCGTAGTGAACGCGTCGCCGAATTGAACGAATCCGAATTCGCTCGAGCCGTAAATGATCAGATCTTCGGCGAGTCGGGAAAGATGCGTGGCAGTCATCGCCACCGTGAACAGGAGCTCGGCGACGAAATCGCGATCACCAACGGCGTCAATGCTGTTCTGCGAGACGGAGTTGAAACCAAGACTGCCCTGGAGCAAAACCCGGGAGATTGGAAACGCGCAGCCGGCGATCGCACCGGAGCCAAGGGGCAATACCGCCGCAGCACGTGATGCCGAAGCAATTCGTGCTCGATCCCGCTCGAGCGGCCAGAAATGCGACAACATCCAGTGTGCGGCGGCTACCGGTTGAGCCCGCTGAAGGTGCGTGTATGCCGGCATCAGCACGTCGTCGAGCGTCACGGCGTGATCGAGCATTACCTGCTGAAGGGCACGGACTGCGGTATCGAGCTTCGTACACGCGTCCATCGACCAGAGCCGGGTCGCGGTTGCAACCTGGTCATTTCGGCTGCGACCGGTGTGAAGCTTCGACGCTACTTCGCCGACCTCATCGTGAAGCATTCGGTCGATGAGCGTGTGCACGTCTTCGTCGGATGGAAGTGGCTGAGCACCAGCCGCGAGCCTCTGGCCAACAGCCGCGAGACCGCGCTCGATTTTCTTGCTTTCCTCGAGCGTCAGGACTCCGGCCCCCCAAAGGGCCACTGCCCAGGCCTGGGATAGATTGATATCGAACGGCCAGAGACGGTAATCGGTGCCAATGGACCGGTTGAGTGCGTCCAGAGCGGCCGCAGTCGGGATCGAGAACCGTCCACCCCAAAGCTTGTGCGATGAGTGGTCCGACATGCTGATCTCCTTGCCGGTCAGGCGATGGCCAGAGTTGCGGGCTCCTGCGCTTTCGTTTCGCTCCGACGCTGTGCGGCCGCTGCCAGCTCCTGGTCCCGAATCGCCCGGACCCGTGCGGAAAGTCCGTACAATCTGATGAAGCCCGCAGCGTCACTCTGCTGATAGACGTCGTCTTCGCCGAATGTAACGAAACGCTCGTCATAAAGAGCGTAATCACTCTCGCGACCCACGACCGCGGCGGTTCCCTTGTAAAGTTTGAGCGTCACGGATCCGGTGACGCGCTCCTGCGTCACGTTAACAAACGCGTCGTACGCCTCACGCTCGGTCGTCCACCACCGGCCTTCATATACAAGATCCGCGTAGCGCGGAGCGATGCTATCCTTGGCGGCAAGAGTCCGACGGTCGAGCACCAATTGCTCCAGCTCGCTGTGAGCTGAGTAGAGCAGAGTACCACCGGGGGTCTCATAGACGCCGCGCGACTTCATCCCGACAAGTCGATCCTCGACGAGATCGATGCGTCCGACTCCGTGCCGTCCGCCAATCGTGTTGAGCGCGACGACAAGGTCCACCGGATCCAGGTCGGCACCGTTTACCGACATTGGCGTCCCGTTGACGAATCCGACGGTGACTTCCTCAGGCTCGTCGGGAGCGTTCTCCGGCGCGGTCGTCAACATGAAAAGGTCGGCTGGTGGTGCGGTCCCCGGCTGCTCAAGCACGCCCCCCTCGTGGGAGATGTGCCAGATATTCCGGTCGCGGGAATAGATCTTTTCCCTCGTCGCGGCAACAGGGATCTTGCGAGACTCAGCGTAGGCAATCGCGTCCTCGCGGCTCCGAATATCCCACTCGCGCCACGGCGCGATAATCGGCAGATCTGGCGCAAAGGCAGCATACGTCAGTTCAAAGCGAACCTGGTCGTTTCCTTTGCCAGTGCAGCCATGAGCAAGCGCATCGGCCCCGACCTGGCGCGCGATCTCAACCTGCCGACGCGCGATAAGAGGACGCCCCATCGAGGTTCCGAGGAGGTACTTCCGACCGTAGATCGCGCCAGCGCGAAGGGTCGGCCAGACGAACTTCTCGACGAATTCCTGACGCAGATCTTCGACGTAGCACTCGTCGGCCCCCGATGCTATCGCTTTTGCCCGGACTCCCTCCAGTTCGTTGCCCTGGCCGATATCCGCGGCGATGCAGATGACGCGCGCGCCATAGCGTTCCTTGAGCCACGGGACGATGATGGATGTGTCGAGCCCACCGGAGTAGGCAAGGGCAATCGTACGAATCACAGGCGCCTCAATCAATAAGTATACAGAATGACTGAATATTTAATCGGTTCGGCAACCCCCGTCAAGACTTAGCCGGGCTCTCCAGCGAGGGCCTTGAGGCGCCGGAGAACGCGCTCGCGGGCGGCAACCGAGCGGCAAATGATCAGGATCGTATCGTCGCCCCCAACAGTCCCAAGGACATCGGACCACCCCTCGCCATCGAGCGCAGCGGCGATGGGCTGCGCACCTCCAGGGACAGTGCGGAGCACCAGCATTTCGCTCACACCGTCGATCCGGAGGAAAAGCTGCGGCAGAAGGGTATCGAGCGCGGCTCTGCTTTCCTCTATGCTGCCGTCGGTAATCGCGTATCTGGCGCCTTCGGGGGTCGGGACTCGGGCGAGCCGTAATTCCCGTAAGTCGCGGGAGAGAGTTGCCTGGGTCACGTCCCAGCCACGCTGGAGCAGCAGCTTGCGGAGATCCTCCTGGCTGCTCACGACTCGAGAATCTACGATCTCGAGGATCGTGTCGTGTCGTTCGCGTTTGTTGGCCACGGAACTGAGTTTAGCACTGCAGAAAGGATTGCGCGAGCGGGCAGTGCGGATCATTGACGAGCCGTGAGTGTAATGTTATGCATTCTTTATGCATAAAGTTCCGGTGGGAGTCCTCGGTGCAAGCGGCTATGCAGGTCGGGAGCTATGCGGGCTAATCGCGGGACACCCCAGGCTCGAGCTCGCGTTTGCCTCCGCCAACGAGCAGCGGGGGCAGCGCGCTCGCATCGGAGCAACCGAGGTGACCTATGTCGCCACAGAAGACGCGCCGTTGAACAAAGCTGAGGTCGTCTTCACAGCGCTTCCGCATGGCGCATCAGCCAAGTGGGTTGGAAATGCACGCGCCACCGGAGCGCGGGTGGTGGATCTTTCGTCCGATTTCAGACCGGGGGCGGGCGCAGCAATCAACCAGACTCAGGCGCCCTACGGACTTACTGAACTCATGCGGGCCAAGATTCCAGGGGCGGACATTGTGGCGAACCCCGGTTGCTACCCGACGGCCATTTTGCTCGCCATTGCACCGCTGCTCAAAGCAGGCTGGGTGGTGTCCGGGGCTACCATAAATGTCTCCGCTGCCAGTGGTGTTACCGGCGCCGGTTATTCGCCTCGACCCGATCTGTTGTTCGCCGAAGTCGCTGAGGACTTCCGTGCGTACGCGGTGGGGAATGAGCACAGACATATAGCTGAAATGCAGGCGGTGACGAAGGAGCTTGGTGGCCGCGACAACGACATATTGTTCACGCCCCATCTGCTTCCAGTCGCCCGGGGAATTCTCGCGACGATCACCATTCCGGTTAACGAGTATCCGGACAATCCGTCTGAGCTCTGGCGCGATTGTTATCAGGGTGAGCCGTTCATTGAGATCGCGGACCAACCACCGTCGCTCAAGGATGTGGTACGCCGAAACGTTGTACGTGTGAGCATTGCCAAAGCAGCCAACGTCCGCCAGCCCACGCTCATCATCATTTCGGCAATCGACAATCTGGTAAAGGGAGCCGCGGGGCAGGCGCTGCAAAACGCAAACGTTCTGCTGGGCCTGAGCGAGCAGGCGGGGTTACCGGCATGATGCGGGTCGCGAAAATTGGCGGACGGGCGCAGGGCGATCCTTGCCTGGCAACAACTCTTCGTGAGGCGTGGGATGCCGAACCTGGCGAGTTGTGCGTGGTACACGGCGGTGGTGACGAGGTGTCCGCAATGCAGCGCACGCTGGGAAGGGAACCGGCATTCGTCGGCGGACGCCGTGTCACATCGGAGGGAGATCTCGAGCTTCTGCGCATGGTGCTGTCTGGCGTCGTCAACAAGCGGCTCGTGAGTGCGCTGGTCGCTGCCGGGCTGCCCGCAGTGGGCATATCGGGAGAGGATGGTGCTTTGCTTGGTGCGGAGCTGATCGATGCTGCGTCACTAGGGTTCGCGGGCCAGCCCGTCCTGGTCAAGGCGGGCGTCCTTCGAACTCTATTGAAGGGGCGATATTTGCCGGTGATCTCGCCGATCGGATACAACGCGAAGAGCTCGAAAGGCGGTCCGCTGAATGTTAATGGTGACGATGCCGCTGCTGCCATCGCCGTTGCGCTCGAAGCCGAAGAGCTGCTCTTGATCGCCGATGTCGAGGGCGTTCACGATCGCGGCGGTGAAGTCATTTCGAATCTGAGCATTGAAACCGCCCGTGAGCTGACAGCAAACGGCATTGCTGTCGGCGGCATGGCAGCCAAGCTCGAGTCGGCTCAGGCCGCCCTCATCGCTGGAGTTGCTCGCGTACGAATCTGTGATCTTGCCGGTCTCAGCGATGGCGAGCGCGGAACCTTTGTTACCCATTCACAGAGCGTTGCCTTATGAACACAATCACGTTGCCGATCGTAGAGGAACTCGTGACCATTTCGTCGTCGGAGTCATCTCCGCTTCTTCCAACCTATAAGCGCGCACCGATGCAGCTCGTGATGGGGGATGGCGTAGAGCTGATCGATTCCGATGGCAAGCGCTATCTCGATTTTGCAAGCGGGATCGCAGTGAATGCGCTCGGGTACGGAGATGCGGGAATTGCGCAGGTGATCAGCGAGGCGTTGAGTACCGGCCTGATCCACACATCGAACCTCTATCGAACCTCGGCCGGTGAGCAGCTGGCTGCCAAGCTGGTTGAACGATCGTTCGCGTCGAAGGTGTTTTTCTGCAACTCGGGGGCGGAGGCGAACGAAGGCGCGTTCAAGTTCGCGAGGCGGTGGGCCCGAAAGACTGGCACCGATGCAAAAGTCGAGATCATTGCTCTGCGTGGAAGCTTTCACGGCAGGCTCTTCGCGTCTCTCGCCGCGACCGATCGTCCCTCGTATCGCGCACCGTTTCGCCCTCTCGCCGGCGGGGTCTCGATTTGTGAGCGCGACCTCCGCGATCTCGACACCGCCCTCGATGGAGAGACGGTTGCCGCGCTGATCGTCGAGCCGATCCAGGGCGAAGGCGGAGTGCGCGTACTCGATTCCGATTTTCTCAGCCGCCTTCGCACTCTGACGGCGGAGCGGGAGATCGCTCTCATTTTCGACGAGATTCAGTGCGGACTCGGACGTACCGGGCATTTCTTCGCGTATGAGAATATCGGAGTCGTTCCCGATATGCTGACCCTTGCCAAACCCTTGGCTGCCGGGTTGCCCATGGGTGCAGTTCTCGTGTCAGAGGAAATTGCAGCGACAATTCAACCGGGAGATCATGGAACGACCTTTGGCGGCGGACCTCTCGTGGCGACAGTTGCCGGCTACGTCGTAGACCGGCTGTCGGATCCATCTCTGCTGAGGGCCGTTCGTGAAAACGGAGCATGGCTCGGGGAGCAGCTTGATGCGGTCGCGCGACGCTCCGGAAAGGTGCGAGCCATTCGTGGAACTGGCTACATCTGGGGTCTCGATGTAGTCGAATCGGCGAACGAAATCGTAAAGCGCGGTTGGAACGAAGGTCTACTCGCGCTCACTGCTGGAGAGCACACGCTCCGCATTCTTCCGCCGCTCGTAATGGATCGGGATGATCTGATGCGTGGGGTGCATATCCTCGAGAGCATTATCGGCCATTAGTCCGGAACCGGAGTCGCCAATCAAAGCGTCTCCGGTTAAGATTGCGGGGACATTTTCACAGAGATGTATGGCCTCGACGAGATTCTCGTCCCGCCGACTGCTCCCGCTGGTCGTGGCAATCGGGTGCGCACCCATGGCGCCCAATACTGGTCCGTCATCGTCAGTATCGTCCGCCTCCGACACGGTTGAGGCGAGGCGCCTGTTCGAAGAGAACATAGACGCGATACACAAACGTGACCGCACCCGGTATCTCGCCACATATCTTCACACGGCGACGCTGGGCCGCAATGGACCAGCGGGGCTCGAGCTCGGGTACGAGGGCTGGAGCGCGCGGCGTGATTCGACGTGGCCCGACACTCTCGTCGCCAGGAATCTGCGTGTGCTTCCAATTGCGCCCGGTGTCGTGTACGGCACCTACTGTTACACTGTGACGCAGAAGGACACGACCTCGAGCGGCGTCTCCGAACGGATCTTCTTGAGGACGCCCGAGGGTTGGAGGATAGTTCTCACGACGGCGTTTGGCCTACCTGCGGGCGCGCCCGCGCAGTGCAAGTAAGAAAAACCAATACTGCCAAGAAGGAATCAATGACTAGTCGGTTCCAGAACATTCTATTGCCTATTGTGCTCGCGGTCCTGCTCGCAGTGCCCGCGCAATCACAATCCCGTGTGTCTTCCAGACCGAGGCTGGTGCTGTTCATCACGGTTGACGCGATGCGCCCCGATTATCTCACGCGTTTCGAGTCGCAGCTCACTGGTGGCCTGGGCAGACTCTACAAAGACGGCGCCGTATTCACGAACGCGTTTCAGGATCATGCGATAACGGAGACGGCGCCGGGCCATTCAGCGACGATGTCGGGCCGGTTCCCGGTTCACACTGGCATCTCCGCGAATTCGGTCGGTGTATACGACACGACGGTGACGCTCATTGATGCGCCCGGTCCGGGAGCATCGCCATTTCGCTTTCGCGGCACAACGCTCACCGACTGGCTGGTCGCAAAGGATCCACGCACCCGCGTGCTTTCGGTATCGAGGAAGGATCGCGCCGCGATTCTTCCGATCGGAAGGTCGAAACAGCCTGTCTTCTGGTACTCCCCGAACGGAAACTTCACGACGAGCACTTACTACGGCTCTGCTCTTCCGGATTGGGTGAACGCATTCAATGCGCGGAAGCTTCCCGCGAGTTTCGCTGGTCGCGTGTGGCAGCTCTCATTACCGGAGAGCGCGTACCCCGAACCCGACAGCATTCCGTTAGAGTCTGGTGGCGTCGGATTCCTGTTTCCTCATGTTGAATCTGCTTCGCCTGACACGGCCGCTCGCGTGCTCGCCGATTTTCCATGGATGGACGACCTGACGCTCAATTTTGCGCTTGCTGGGGTCAGTGCGCTCAATCTCGGCGCAGGCCCACAGACCGATGTCCTCGCGATCTCGCTATCGACTACCGACGCGATCGGTCACCGTTATGGACCAGATTCCAGAGAGCTCCACGATCAGATACTTCGTCTCGATCGATCGCTGGGCACATTCCTCGATTCGCTCTTCCGCATTCGAAATCAGAAAGACGTCGTCATAGCTCTGACTGCGGATCATGGTCTTACGCCTTTTCCGGAAAATCACGCGCACGATCCAAACACGGGGGCAATCCGTGTCAATGTCCGACCAGTTCTGCAACGACTGAGCAACTCGCTTGCTGAAGCCGGCGTACCGGGTTACGGACTCAACTATGTTGGCGCTTACAGTGGCAATGGCTTTTTGTTCGACGGTGGAGTGTTGGAACTCGATCGGTCGGCTCTCGCGAAAACAAGGATCAATCAGGACTCACTACTGCGCGCGGTGCGCGCTGACTTTCTTCGCGTGCCTGGGGTTGCGCGCGCGGACAGGATTACCGATCTCGCGCGGGCCGATACCGTGAATGACAGGATCGCGCGCCGGTGGCTGCACATGTTTGGTGACGAGAGCAAGGCAGCCATGGTTGTGACGCTGGCTCCCTATAACTACTGGCTGGCCGGCTATCAGGCGCAACACGGAAGCCCGAACGATTCGGATGCGCAGGTCCCGATCATTTTCTACGGGAATGACGTCAAGCCTGGCCGTTACGCGGAATTTGCGAGGGTGGTCGACATGGCACCCACCCTGGCGGCGATCGTTCACGCAACACCGCAGGAGAAACTCGACGGCCACGTGCTTCAGAATGCGATCCGGTAGGGTCTCACTTCATTCCGTCTGGAAGGCTTTTGACGAGGCGGAGTTTGGGCCGAAGAACATACTGAATCTTCGAGAGTCCCTGCCAACTGCCGCGGACGCGCGTCATCGTGCCGAAGCATGGTTACGGGAGCGACAGGTCGCAGGGACGAGCGAAGTCCTGCTGATAACCGGACGTGGCAACCAAAGTCCCGGCGGAGTCTCCGCCGTACGCGCAGCGATCGTCGCGCTTTTGCCGGCTTTGCGAAGACGTGGTGTCGTAAGTGAATGGCGGGAGCATACACCGGGATCCTTCGTCGTGAAGCTGGATTCGATCTCGTCGCTTCTCAACGCCCCGAGGCGCAAGCGTGACCGCGCGTTGGTCACAACGCCCCCCGATCCGCAATCACTGGCGGGACTCGAAGGGTCTACTCTGTCGCTGCTTCGGCGATTGGCGGTTCGTTCTCTGGAGTCACTCGGAGTACGCCAGCCGGAGAAATACGTGGACGAAGAGATGTTAGCCAAATTCAACTCACTCGCTGGCAGCGTTGCGCCAGGGGTAGAAGGCGAAGCCAGACTCCGTGAAGCAATCTCCACCGCTCTTGAACAGCTGGACGAATAGACACCGCCTTTCAACGCCACCAAGCCCAAACCGAGGGATCCGTCCGTAATGAACAGGAAACTCGCACTCTCAGTGACGCTCGTGCTCGCTCTTCCGCTTGGCGCGCAGACGAGTCCCGGATACTCGCCTCAGTCAGCGGCGACCGAGCGCGCCACGGAAGCCGATGTTATCTCCCGTCCATCGCCTGCGAGTGCATCCGCACACTCGAAGTTTCTCTCGTTCCAGCCTCACATGGCTGGCACTCCAGCACAGGCGCGCACGCGCGACTATGTGGTGAATCAGATGAAATCGTGGGGTCTCGAGACAGAGGTGCGCGCATACAGCGTATGGATGCCCCACCCGCTGAGTACGCGAGTGTGGCGCATCGCACCCGATCCGATCGAGCTGAATCTGCAGGAAGGTCCAATTCCCGAAGACACGACATCGGTCGCGTTCCCCCAGGTGATGCCTTTCAATGGTTATGGCGCCGCGGGAGATGTCCATGGTGACGTCGTCTACGTGAACTACGGACTGATCGAAGACTACGCGCAGCTCGACTCGATGGGTGTTTCTGTGAAGGGAAGGATCGCGATCGCACGCTATGGCCGGTCGTACCGCGGCATCAAAGCTCGAGAGGCCGAAAAGCATGGAGCGGTCGGGCTGATGATCTACAGCGATCCCGCCGACGATGGCTTCGTGCGCGGAGACGTATATCCCGTCGGTCCAATGAGGCCGTCGCAGGGGATTCAGCGTGGAAGCGTCATGAACCCCGATGGTGATCCGAGTACGCCAGGGTATCCGAGCACCGTGAACGCAAAGAGAATTCCGGTATCGCAAATGGAGGTACCCCACATTCCGGTACTTCCCATCTCTTATGGAAATGCCGCCGAGCTTCTGCGCGGATTGTCCGGGAAATCGATCCCGCAGCCGTGGCAGGGAGGCCTTCCTTTCAGGTACCACGTCGGCCCTGGCCCTGTGCAAGCGCGAATCTCGGTGACGACAGACGCCATGACCAATCCTTACAAGGAAATCTGGGACACGTTCGGGATCGTTCGCGGGAGCGAATTCCCGGACGAGATCGTGATGATCGGCGGGCACCGCGATGCATGGGGACCAGGGGCGGCGGACAACGTGAGCGGTACCGTAAGCGTGTTGGAGGCGGCGCGCGCAATCGCGGAACAGGTGAAGGCGGGGAAGCGGCCGAAGCGCACGATAGTGTTCGCGACGTGGGACGCGGAAGAATGGGGATTGATCGGATCGACGGAATACGTCGAGGACGATTCGCTGCGATTGAGCCAGAGTGCCGTCGCCTATCTCAATCAGGATGATGTCGCTCAGGGCCCGAATTTCAGCGGCGGCGGATCGCCATCGCTTCGGGCATTGTTGCGCGATGTCACGAAGCAGGTACCCGATCCGAGCCACCAGGGCAGCGTGTACGACGTCTGGAGGAAACGCGCCAACCTGACCGCGGATTCACTCGAGCCACAAATGGGCGACCCCGGTGGAGGCTCCGACTTCGCCGGATTCTACAACCATCTGGGCATCCCAATCGCCGATTGGGGTTTTGGGGGACCGCAAGGTGTCTATCATTCGGCGTACGATTCATATCATTGGATGTCGAAGTTCGGCGACCCGAACTTCGAGGTTCACGCGACCGCGGCGCGAATAGGAGCTGCGACGCTGCTGCGCATCGCGAATGCCGACATCCTGCCGTACGACTATGTGGAATTCGCGCGAACAATGCGTCGGTTCGGAACGCAGGTTGATCAGGCAATTGCCGACAGGCACCTGAAAGTCTCAGCGGCCGGATTGACCGCGGCGATCGGACGAATGGAGGATGCGGCCTCGATATTCAGCGCCGCGAGGGATCGGGCTCTTACGGCTCAGCTGGCGCCAGCCACAGCGAAGCAAGTCAACGCGACGCTGCTCGAAGTTGAACGCCAGCTTACAAGACCACACGGTTTGGCGACAAGGCCATGGTTCAGAAACCTCATTTACGCTGCTGACGAGAACAACGGTTACTCAACAATGGTCTTACCGTCGGTGAATGAAGCGATTCGGCTCGGTGATCAGGGTGCTGTCGGACAAGAGCTGGCAGATCTTGCCCAGCGTTTTGACGCGGCGACACGCGCGTTGCGGATGGCGACGGAATTGCTAAGGAAAAGCTGAAAACGCGAAGTCATCTCTCGTCCCGGCCGGGCCCGGACATTGCGTTAGATGACCGCTCGACGAGAAATGAAATGAAAGACAGCCAGATTACAAACGGGCAAACGGGAGTGCGACGCTCACGTCTCACTCCGGACGAAGTAGCGCCCCTCGGCGCCTACGGCGCGAAAGCAAACTGGCCTTCCGGATTTCAACTTTATCAGCGTGGTGCTCCCGCGGACGGCGTCTTCATCGTACTCGATGGTCACGTCGTCTTGCGCAACAAGATAAAAGTCGGACGTGGATTCGTTCCTCTCATCGCCACATCCGGACAGACATTTGGAAGCGAAGGGCTTTCTCCGTACAGTCAATACGTCACGGACGCAAGCGCGTCGGAAGAAACGAAGACCATGTTTCTGAGCGGAGCACAGTTCCGCGCTTTCATCAGGGAGCGTCCGGCCCAGACGATTCCGCTGTTGTCGCAGATAATGTCGGAGCGCGCCTATCTGCTCGAGAAACTTCACGAGCTGGCGGCGTTGAACGTCGATCAGCGTCTGATGTCCACGCTAACGCATCTCAGTACAGACCGCAGCTTCACGGCTTCAGATGGCCGTCTCAAGCTGGAGAACACGCATCATCGACTTCTCTGCGAGATGGTCGGTGCGACTAGAGAATCAATCGCGTTGGCACTCAGCCGCCTGGTGTCGGCCGGCATCGCGGAAAGAAGGGGTATGACTTTTCTGATTGAGCCTGGTTCACTGACATCCTCGCTTGGCCACAATGGGGACACGGAAGCTACGGTTCCCGTAGCGAGAGAAATGGTCCGATGATGAGGATGAATGGTCGATTGGCGGTACGCTGACCCGGCCGCGGTACTGAAGGGGGCCGAAACGATCGACCTGCAGGAGGAGGGCTCACACGGAGTCCTCCTCCTGCATGGTTTTGGAGACACTCCACAGACGCTCTCCCTTCTTGCGCGCAGATTGCACAAGGGTGGCTACAGCGTACTCGTACCGTTGCTACCGGGACACGGACGCACCATGGAAGCATTCACCCGGTCGCGCGCCGACGAATGGATCGGTGCGGCAAGGAACTCACTGCTCGAAATGCGAGACCGGAGCAACGCAGTCAGCGTCGTCGGACTTTCGATGGGCGGGGCACTGGCTGTTCTGCTAGCCGCGGAATTCCGGGATATCCCGGCTCTGATTCTTATCGCGCCTTATCTGGGCATGCCGCGGCTCCTCCGCATCGCCGCCGCAACGCACTGGCTTTGGGGCGGATTGGCCGGAGAACTAAACGGGAAGAACCCCCGCTCGATTCACGATCCCATCGAGCGCGAGAGAAGCCTCGCTTATGGCGCACTGACGGGGCGGGCACTTTACGAGCTGTCGAGAGTGATGAATCGCGCAAGGAAGGCTCTTCCCGCAGTGACTGCTCCGACTTTAGTGGTGCAGTCGCGGGAAGACCCACGTATCTCCCCCGCTGTTGCGGAATTCGCGCTCAACGAGCTCGGAGCGAAGGAGAAAAAACTTGTCTGGACCGAAGGCGCGGGACACATCATCACCGTCGACTATGGCCGCGAGCGCGTATTCAGCGAAGTCGAGAAGTGGCTGCGGGCATACGACAGCCATGGGGCGACAGCCGCCGCCGAATAGCGGAGCGGCTGTCGAACGACTCTAAGCTAGAAGCGATCCTGTACGAATTCAGTAACTGTGTCGACCGCTCGCTCGCCCAAGTCTGCAGCCTGGTGAACGACCCCGGTGGCAACACGTTTCACGCGAGCCACGGTTGCCTGTGATCTACTACGAGCCCGCTTTCTTGTGCTCGCCTTGCGTCCAGTGCTCTTGCGCCTGGCCGAGGATTTCCGCCCGCTGCGACGGCGCGGCGATTTGCGCGCGCTTGCGGAGCTTCGTTTAGTCGCGCGCTTTGAACCTCCACGCTTGCGTCCGGAGGATCCGGACCGCGACCGCTTTCTACCGCTCTTTGACCGACTGGATTTCTTGGCTGCAGCCATGGGAAGGCTCCGTGTAGGAAGGTTCGTAGAACGGATAGCAAGATTCGCGCACAACAAAGCCGTGAGACGGCGTATGCGATGCAGGCATGCATCGCAACGGCGCGTTGTTATTACCACATAGTACGTGTCTCACCGTGTCGCATGATCCAGAGATCGTTGGCGTTGAGGCCGGCTGCTCGCCATTGCTCGCGCATTCGCGCCGGCGGCTCGTCCATCGGCTCGTCAGTCAGCTTGAACGTTCCCCAATGGGCCGCGGTCATGATCAGACGTCTTTCGTTCTGCGCTGTCGCTAGCTGAGCGACAGCTTTGATGCAATCTTCGGGATTCATATGGACCGGACCCATGAACCACCGCGGCTCATAAGCTCCAATCGGCAGGATCGCCACATCGAAAGGTCCACAACGCTGCCCGATTGTCCCAAATTCTGGATGAAGAGCGGTGTCACCGGCAAAGAACAGTACGTGGTATGGTGAACGGAGCGTCCACCCGCACCAGAGAGTGTTGTTACGGCTGCCAAGCGTTCTGCCAGAGAAATGCTGGGCCGGAACGCAAGTCAGGCGGAGCGTTC
This sequence comes from Gemmatimonadaceae bacterium, assembly GCA_036390715.1. Taxonomy (GTDB): domain Bacteria; phylum Gemmatimonadota; class Gemmatimonadetes; order Gemmatimonadales; family Gemmatimonadaceae; genus UBA4720. Next base: position 40,165 of record DASWBG010000032.1, on the reverse strand, counting down.
CGATCATACTCTCTTGCCACCAATCTCGTTCCGTCACTTCCCGGGCGCCGCGGGTTCGCAGGAACGTGCCCAGACCCAGTGGTGCGAACCACGCCACCGCGGGATAACGTCCGGCGATGTGGGAGATGGTCGCGGCATCGAGATGATCGTAATGGTCGTGCGAGAGAATTACGACGTCAATCGGCGGCAAGCGGTCGAAATCCACAGCTGGCGGGACCCAGCGACGTGGCCCGATGAACTGCAATGGCGAAGCTCGCTCGCTCCAGATTGGATCGGTGAGAACATTGAGCCCTGCAATCTGGAGCAGGAAGCTCGTGTGTCCGACCCACGTGATCGTGAGCTGGTCTGGCGCAGCTCGTGGCACTATAAACTCCGGTGCGACTCGCGTGAACGTGCGCGGGTCGGGATCGGGGCGGCGCGGATTTCGCCGCCTCTCGATCAACGACCACTTGAGAAAATCCATGAATCCGTGCAATTGCGCGGACGGCCACGGATTCCTGAATCCGCCGTCAGGCCGATGATGCGAAGGAACCGCCATCTAGCTGATCTTTGGCGGCGCGAGGTTTTCGTCGAGGTGAGAAACCGATTTCATCCCAACCAACGCGGACGCCAACGGGAGTGACTGCGAAAACGCTATCGCGCGCCTGGCGTCGGTCTCGAATCCGGGAAAGGCTGAATTCACCTGCTCGGGTAGTGCTCGCGTGAGCTGAGATTGCATCAGCGTCGCACTCCCCACCACCGAGATGCCAAGCCGGTTCGCTGCCTCGAGTAGCGGAACGCGATCATTTCGCACGCACTGAGTGGAGACCCGGACCGCTTCGGTCATCGCCAGGTTGATTGGAAGCTGGACGACCCCGAAATGATGATCGGCCCCGGCTACATCACGCGCCATCGTCACCAGCTCCTCGAGGCTCAAATGACTCCTCGTTTCTGGCGGGACCCTGAGTCCATTCCACGTAGCGCACCCATAACTCCCAATCACGCCTCGGCTGACCTGGTTCTCGAGCGCCGCAAAAGCATCGCGCATGACGCTCAGAAACCTGGGCCGAGGCACTGTGTCCAGCTGCTGCTCTGGATTGTGGAGATAGTAGATGTCGATGACGGCGAGCCCGAGATTTTTTCTGCTGCGCTCGATTTGATCGTCAAGGTAGCGTGGCGCGAGACAGTGGCCACCGGAAACGACATCAGCGGGCTGCATCACACCGGGCCGGTAGTACTCGCTGTCGAGAAAGCCCCGATAGCCTTCCTTGGTGGCGGGAGGAGTTCGGTCGAGCGGGATATATCCGCCCTTCGTGCAAACGACGACTTCTTCCCGGCGGATGCTACCGTTCGCGATGCTGATGCGGACAGCTTGCCCAATCGCGCGTTCTGACCGCTGACATCTGTAGTTAATCGCGGTGTCGAGCAGGTTCACGCCTCTCTCGAGCGCAGCCCTGGCCGTCGCTGTGTATCGTGCATCCTCGGAGTCATCGCAGTCGCCAAGATAGGTACCCAATCCGAGGGAAGAGACGACATTGCCTCCATTGATGGGGCGATAGAAATGATCCGCCTGAGCCTCGACGAAACGTTCTTGAAAGCGTCGCGTGCCCTCAGATGTCGCGTGCCCCTCAACGAGGGACTCCAAGCCTTTTTGACGAGCCATTGCGGAGAGGCTACGGGGAGCGGCCGAGTAATGCAAGGTAGGCATCACGGCAATGGCCCTTACGTTGCTCAACAGCGAGAGCACAGTTTAACGAGACTTTCTCAAACAACGGCGCTCGAAAGTGAAATCATACGCTCTTCTATTCGTAGCTCTGACTGCGTGTACGCAGCAACATCCAGTGGTACTCGCCCCGATGCGGATGGAGACTCCGGATACGTCCACATCCGCCTTACCCTCCCGCCCGGTATTCGATGCACAGCGGGACGATCCGTTCGCGACTATGAACCGGATCGACTGGCCGGGGCCGAACCGGTACCGCTCTTCGAACGGCTCGCCCGGTCCTGACTACTGGCAGCAGCGCGCGGACTACACCATCGCGGCCACTCTCGACACCGGTACTACCGAGGTTACCGGCTCCGTGGAGATCAGGTACACGAACAATTCTCCCGACACGCTTCGCTACGTCTGGGTTCAAGTCGATCAGAATCTCTATCGCAACGGCAGCAAAGGCTCCGCGCTTTTCCCCGCCGATTCGCGTTGGGGCGTCAGGGGGTTCGAGGGTGGATACAACTTCAGCGACGTGCGCGTGAATAGCACGTCAGTGCGCCCCAGGATCAACGACACCATGATGCGTCTCGATCTTCCCTCGCCTCTGGTCCCGCGTGGGGGAAAGGCGACGATCTCGATCCGCTATTCGTTCAAGGTCCCGGAGCACGGATCGGATCGGATGGGACGGGACAGCGCACTCTACGAGATCGCTCAGTGGTATCCGCGGATGGCCGTATATGATGATGTCCGTGGCTGGAACACAGATCCGTATCTGGGGCAGGGCGAGTTTTATCTCGAATTCGGCGACTATGAGTATTCGGTTACGGCTCCAGCCGGATACGTGATCGCCGGCAGTGGCGTGCTCCAGAATCCCGACGAGGTTTTAACATCCGAGCAGCGACGCAAGCTATCGACTGCCTCGCGTAGCAGCGATGTGATTCAGATCATCACGCAATCGGAAGCTGCAGCCGCGAAGATACAGTCAAAGCCTGGCACGAGAACGTGGCGGTTCCGCGCCCGGAATGTTCACGATGTCGCGTGGGCAGGCGCTCCTGATTTCAGATGGGATGCAACCAGTTGGAACGGAATTCTGACGCAGGCCTACTACGAGTTTCCGAAAGCCGGAAAGGCCTGGGAACAGGCCGCCGAACAGACGCAGTGGACCATTAGGCAGTACTCACAGCTCTTTTTCCCATTCCCTTACCCCCAGGCGACGAGCGTCGCCGGCCCGGTCGGTGGAATGGAATACCCGATGTTCGTGATGGTCGGATACGGGACGGATGACCCCGCATCAATCTTCGGCACCATCAATCACGAGCATGGTCATGAATGGTTTCCCATGATCGTTGGCTCCAACGAGCGGCGCTACGCGTGGATGGATGAGGGATTCAATACCTACTTGAACGCGTTTGCCAACGAGGCCCGCTACCCCGGACAGAGCGCGTATCCGGGCTACCTACGAAACTGGGCAGACGCCGTAACACGGAAAACTCAGTCCCCACTGATGACGGCACCGGACAATATCGATCCGAACGCTCTTGGAGCGATCGGTTATAGAAAACCAGCCCTCGTATTGTTGACGCTGAGAAATCACGTGGTTGGACCAGACCTTTTCGACACTGCGTTCAGAGAATACATCAGGACCTGGGCCTTCAAGCATCCCACCCCTGGAGATTTCTTCCGCAGTATCGAGAATTCAGCGGGTGAGGATCTCTCCTGGTTCTGGCACAGCTTCTTTTATGCGACCGATGTACTAGACATCGGCATCGACAGCGTATCAACGGGGACCTCAGAAGGACAGCTGTTTGCGACGATAGCGCTTCACCGATTCACATCAATACCATTTCCGGTGCGACTGCGGGTTGGCTACGCCGACGGAACGACTCAGGACTTCTCGCTGCCAGTGAATATCTGGGCAAGGGGCAGTCGCTTCGATGCCGTGATTCCGGTGCGTGGAAACGTCACTGGTGTACGACTCTGGCCCGATCCGTCGGTTCCGGATTGGAATCCCTCCAACGACACGTGGGGCACACCACCGCCCGCAAATCCACCCAGCCCCGTGACGAGACAGTGATGTGGTCGTTTGGTTTATAGGTGCCGTTCGGGTACATTGAAAGGCAAGACAAGACTTAGATAACTGGAGCAAGTAATGCCGGATTTTGGAAGCTGGGCGACGGCGTGGTGGAAGCCGATTCTGTTCGTAATTGTTGCGGGACATCTCACCAATGTGTCCGTCACGCTGTTTCTGCACCGCGCTCAGACCCACCGCGGCGTCAAGCTTCACTTCCTTGCCGAGCTACCGATGCGGCTATGGCTGTGGCTATCGACCGCCATTGTGACCAAGGAATGGGTTGCTTGTCATCGCAAGCACCACGCGTTTGCCGACCGCGAGGGCGATCCACACAGCCCGTTAATGGAAGGCCTGCGCAACATCATTCTGAAGGGGGCGTTCTACTATAGGAAGACCGTCCGCTCGCCCGGGGTTCTCGATAAATATGGAAAGGGCACTCCAAACGATTGGCTGGAGAGACACCTCCTCTCGCCGCTCAACTGGGTTGGCATCCTCGTCATGCTCGCGGTCGACGTTTACCTGTTTGGATTCTTTGTAGGAGCAGCTGTCTGGGGCGTTCAGATGATCTGGATACCGTTCTGGGCGGCGGGAATCATCAATGGCGTCGGCCATGCCGTCGGCTATCGCAACTTCAATGTCAAGGACGAGAGCCGTAACATCTCCCCCATTGCGATCTGGCTCGGCGGCGAGGAGCTGCACAACAATCACCACGCCGACCCGCACTCAGCGAAGTTCAAGGCAAAGTGGTATGAGTTCGATATAGGCTGGGTCTATCTCCGGCTCCTCTCCATTTTCGGCCTAGCCGAAATCTCGTACGCTCGCAGGTAGAACCGCGGGTGCCTGAGACTGTAACCTGTGCGCGCTGTGGACAGACGCGCGCAGGATTCGTTAAGCCTCCATTTCCAGGCCCCATCGGGGCCCGAGTCGTAGAAGAACTCTGCACGCAGTGCTGGGCCGATTGGCTCAAGCAGCAAACGATGCTGATCAATCATTATGGGCTCAACGTGATGGATCCGCAGGCGCGGGCGTTCCTCACCAAGAACATGACGGCGTTCCTCTTCAAGTCCGGCGAGTCGGCGGATATCGATACGAGCAAGAAAGGTACGATCAGCCATTGATGCGGAAATCGAAGGGATTTCCCGTGCTGACACTCGTTCTCCTCGCTGCGAGCTGCACAACGATCAGGGCAAACACCGGCGGCTCCGGACAAACCGGCACGGCTTCGTTGCGGTGGACAGATTCCGTTCTCGCCTCGATGACGTTGCGCGAGAAAGCCGCCCAAATCGTGTGGCCAAGCCTATACGGTGACTACACCTCTGGCGACTCGCCGCAATGGCGGCGATTGACGCAATACATTCAGCAGGAAAAAGTCGGGGGATTCACGATCTCCGTGGGGTCGCCCATAGAGGTGGCCGCGAAGCTGAACGCGCTCCAGTCGATGAGCAAGATTCCCCTTTTGTTCGGTGCGGATCTGGAGGCGGGCGCCGGATTCCGCGCGAGGGGCGGGTATTTCGTTCCCAACGCCATCGATCTCGGAGGAGCCATCGTGTTCCCACCGGAGATGGCGATTGGTGCAACGCGAGACACCACTCTCGCTTATGAGCAGGGACGTCTCACCGCACTCGAAGGGCGTGCACTCGGGATTCACATCGCCTACGCTCCGGTGCTCGACGTCAACAACAATCCGGACAATCCAGTTATCAATACGCGCTCGTACGGGGAGGATCCCCAACTGGCGGCGCGGATGGGTGTCGCATTCATTCACGGCCTGCAGGATCACGGCATGATCGCGACTGGGAAACATTTTCCGGGTCATGGTGACACCGGTGTCAACTCACACTTGGCGCTGCCCGTGGTGACAGTGAGCAGAAGCCGGCTCGATACGGTGGAGCTCGTGCCATTCCGGGCTGCGGTCAATGGTGGTGTGGGCGCGATCATGTCGTTTCACGGAGCGATGCCCGCACTCGATTCATCCGGCGTGCCGGGAACCCTTTCGTCCAAGGTTTTGACCGGGCTGCTTCGTGGCGAGATGGGGTTCCGGGGAATCATCATCTCGGACGCGATGGACATGCGCGGGGTTCTGGATCAGTTCGGTGCGTCAGAGGCGGTGAAACGCGCGATCGCGGCGGGAATCGACGTTCTGATTCAGCCGCTCGATGTGCCGCAGACGATCGATGCGGTCGTCGCAGGTGTGGCGGAGCGGCGATACACCGAAGCTCGTCTCGATTCATCTGTGCGGAGAGTACTCGAGACGAAGCGCAAGCTGGGTCTCGCCCAAAACAAACTCGTCGACCTCAGTGCGTTACGGTTTCTTGTCGGGGATAGCTCCAATCTGCAGATCGCGCGGCGGGTTGCCGAGAAATCGATCACGCTCGTCAAAGACTCCCTGCGACAGGTTCCTCTGGCGGTGGACAGTAACACGCGAGTCCTCTCTATCACCGTTGCGCGTCGGGCGGATCTTCCGGCCGGGAATGCCTTCAACGCGGAGCTGCGCACGGGTCTGCCAAAACTGCGGGCCGAATTCGTCGCGACCGAAGACGCAGCTCTCAACTATCCCCGATTGATCGCGGCGGCCGATTCCGCCGATGTAACGATAGTCGGCTCTTACGTGGGGCAAAGCTGGGATGCGGTTAGCGCGAGCGCACCGCAGGCGTTCACCGATTTCGTGCAGACTCTTGTTCAGCGCCGGCGAAAACCAATTGTGGTTGCGTTCGGAAATCCGTACATGCTGCAACAGCTGCCGTGGGTAAGCGCGTATCTCGTTGCATGGGGTGGATTTCCGGTTTCTCAAACGGCGGCAGCACGGGCGCTACTCGGAACATCCGCGATCTCGGGTCACCTACCGATCAGCATACCGCCATACGTCAGTCGCGGAGTAGGCGAGGAGAGGGCAGCTCAAGCGCGCTGAGTCAATTGCTCTCAGGATTCAATCGTTGTCGCGCCAACGAAAAAGTTTGCTGAAAAATTCTGTTGACGGCCGGATCATTGCGTCGTTATATCACTGGTTGCCCGCCGCCAGACGTTGCTGCTGGAACGACGACGTCACTCCACCAGAAATCAGCTGATGCGACCTTGACTTTAGTCACATAAAGTGACTAATTCGCATCACGATGCGTGAGCGCTCTTCCAAGACCGGCCTTTATACTGTCGACGCAGTTCTGATGACAGCGATGGGCAATCAGCTGGCGATTCTGCTGGTGCGGAACTCGAGCGAGCGAGAACGGTGGTCGCTTCCGTGGCGAACCCCACAAACCGGCGAAAGCCTCGACGCCGCTGCAGCCAGCACCGCGGAAGAAGCGCTCGGCGAATCGCCAACCTGGATGGAACAGATCGGAGCATTTGGTGACGGCAAGCGGCACCCGAGCGAAGCCGATGTCTCGGTGGCCTATCTCGGGCTCGTTCCGCACGAGACGGCGAGCCCCCGCGCGAGCTATACCTGGTTCCAGATCGGAGATCTGCCCCCCTTGCCTCCCAGGCAGCGCACAATGGTCGAAGGCGCGACTAAGACTCTCCAAAGCAGCCTTGACCAGGCGCCGATTGCTTTCAGGCTTCTACCCGCCACGTTTACCCTCAGCGAGCTGCAACAAATGTATGAATTGCTACTGGGTAAACGCTTGCACAAAGCGAGTTTCCGACGTGCCCTTCAGGCCGCCTGGCTCGTCGAACCTATGGACGAATGGCGTAGCGAAGGAAGGGGTAGGCCGGCGCAGCTTTTCCGATATTTACCGAAGAAAAAGCGTAGGCCACACCGCGGTGTGAGGTTCGATTTTCTCTATCCGTGACAGAGGTAACAGCTACGTATTTAACCCGGTTTAGCCACCGGAACCTCTTGCGGCGGCGGTGTATTAGTTGCAATGTGTACATAAGGCTAAACATCCTGAACTGGGAGCCCGTTAGCTATGCTGGCTTATCTCGACAGTTTGTGCGCAGCGTTGCTCGCACGAGACAGTACGGAGATACAGCGGCTTCTTGCACTTCCGGCGGCGCGCGATCTACCCCGCCGAGTGCGTGAGGAGGCTGTCGCGATTTCTCGCGCCGGTAACCGCAGCTTCATGGCGCCGATTCACTCGCTCCACTTTTATTACAAGCTCACTCACATGGTCGACGAGTCGAGCGATCCGATCTTCGGAGATGCTTCGAAGCAGAGTGAAGCCGAAGGCGGACAGATAGAGCTGCCCCTCCGCAAAGTAGGAAACGGCGGCCGCTAAAAACGCTCTAGACGAGCGCGCGAAGCGAATTCTTTTTCCTCATCGCTTCGTTCCAGATGTCCCCAATCTTTTCAAAACGGTCGGCCGCGTTGCCGAGGTGGAAGTCGTGCGGGTCTAGTTCATCCCTCAGCTCGGTCCACTTGAGTGGAGTTGAGACCGTCGCTCCGGGTTTCGCTCGAACGCAATACGGACCGGCAACTGTCTTCCCCTGGATATTTTGAAGGTAGTCCACGTAAACCGTTGCGGTTCCGCGCGCTTTAACGGAGCGCTCGATCGTTGCCTCCTTCGGATGCCCATTTGCCACCTTCGTCGCGATCACCTGAGCGACAAGCATTGCCGCCTCATTTGGTGTTTTGGGCGGCAGCGGTAGATAGATATGCAACCCTGTCGATCCGGACGTCTTGATCGCAGCGTGGAGGCCGAATCCGTCAATCACTTCCTTTGCCCAACGCGCGATCTGAACGACGCGGGCGAAGTTTGCGCGCGGCCCGGGATCAAGGTCGATGATCGTGTAGTCTGCGTACTGCAGCGACCCGACCCGCGAATGCCAGGGATCTACGGAGATGGCGCCGAGCTGGATCGTGTAAAGAAGCGTGAGTAGATCGCCGCCGACGAACCGTCGCTGCTTCTCGCCCCCAGCAGCCTCTATCACTTCGACCCGGACCTCGGGCGGCGTAGTCTCCGACGCGTTCTGCTGGTAGAAGCTCTCCCCATTGACTCCATTGGGGAATCGCTTGAGAACGAGCGGCCGGTCCTGGATCGTTGGAAGGATGAAGTCAGCGATGCGCGTGTAGTAACGCATCACGTCACCCTTGGTGTACTTCTCCTTCGGAAAGAAGATCTTGTCCAGATTGGAGATCTTGAGCGTTTTTCCGCCGCCGAAGTCGAGAGATCCGGCTCCGCCGGCCTCCTCGATCGCTGAGAGCTGCCCCATGATGGCTTTCTTGTCGACTTTTTCGAGCAATTTGGCAGGCGCGGGCTGGGAGGTCCGTTCTCTGGTGGCCGAAGCTCTGGTCGCGACTTTAGCTCGGGCCGGGACATTCAGACGGGCTGACGGCTTCGCAATTGTGCCACCCCCAATGCGCTTTCGCTGCACGCTTGGAAGCTCGATCTCAACATCCTTTGCGGCCTTGTCGTCACGGACGCCAATGAAGATCGGCTGCCTTAAGCGACGGTCGGCCGTCCATTCGTTGAACTTCACTTCTACCACGACTTCGGGCTTGACCCAATGAACCTTCTCATTGGTTTTCGGGGTTTCTTCAAATGGCGATGTCTTCCGCTCCAGGGGTTCGAGACGCTTGTACATGTCGTTCAGGCTCTGCCGGGTGAACCCTCCGCCCGTGTGTCCGACGTAAATGAATCGGTCGCCATCGAAGTAGCCGAGTAGCAATGCCCCGATATATTCGCGACTGTTGCGCGGCTCCGTGTAGCCGCCGACTACGAACTCTTCGCGGAACTCGATCTTCAGCTTGAGCCATGCCGGTGTCCGTTTTCCCGGCTCGTATCGGGAATCCATGCGCTTGGCTATGATGCCTTCCCATCCCTGCCGGCGGGCCTTCTTAAGCATCTTTATTCCATCGCCCTCGACGGACTCGGTCACGCGCAGGTAGGGCGATACGCGTTTATCAGCCCGCGCCAGCAGCCGCGCGCGTCGCTCGGTCCAGGGCTCTCCAATCAGAATATCATCGCCGTCCATCAGGATGTCGAAGAGAATGAGGGCGGCGGGTGTCGCGGCCGAATATCGCGCAATCAACTGCGATTGCTTGACCTGTATGCGGCCCTGCAGCTCCTGGAATCTCGCGGGCTCTCCGTTGGCCAGCGCTACGATCTCGCCATCGAGGACCAGTGGACGCTTGGCCTGTGACGTGAGTTTCTTCAGGGCTGAGACGATCTCGGGGAACTGCTCCGCTTTGTCCTTGCCGTTCCGCGTAATGAGCTTTACCTCGGTCGGCGTCGCAAAGGCGAGAACGCGAATGCCATCGTATTTGGGCTCGAAAGTCCAACCTTTGCCTGGGATCTCGGTGCCGATGCTGGCGTACATCGGCTCGAGAGACTTGAATGAAAGCTTCGGGTGAGATGATGCCGTCCCAACTTTCTTCGGCCGCGACAATGTCACTGCGGCCTTCTTCGATTCGCGGTTGCTATTCCAGACTTTGCTCTCTCCAGATGCTATCTCCTCCATGGTTCGGTTCGTATCTACCGATATCGTGTTCGCGGCAACAACGTCCTCCTTGCTCGCGAATTTGTCACGGTGCTTGATGAGTAGCCACTGTGGCTTGGAGGACGATGAACCATCCCGCGCGAACTTCATGCGAATGAGGGCGAACGAGCCGTGCAGTCTTTCACCATCGAAGGTGATCTTGAGATCCCCGCGTCTCAACCCTTCACGAATCGCGTCTTCTTCCTCATTGGGAGAAGTGGCGGTATCCGCGGAGTACGTTCCTCGATCCCAGAGCATGACGGTTCCGCCGCCGTATTCGCCCTGCGGAATGGTGCCCTCGAACGTGTTGTAGTCGATCGGGTGATCCTCGACCTGCATTGCCAGGCGCTTCACCGAGGGATCCAGACTTGGGCCTTTGGGAACGGCCCAGCTTTTCATCACTCCGTCGAGCTCGAGTCGCAAATCGAAGTGCAGTTGGCGGGCGGCGTGCTTCTGTATGACAAACCGAAGTCGTCCGGGTCGGGTGGCAGCGGGTGTCACTTCTCCAGAGGGCTCCTGCGTCTTGCCGAAATCCCGCTTCCGCCGGTACTCGGCCAGCTGGGCGCGAGCATGTCCTTTTGGATTCTTACTCGTTTTAACGGCCATTTTAGTTCTACGCGGTCTTTGCCTTCTTTGCCTTCACGGCTTTGTGACGAGAGGCAGCGGTTTTTCTTTTCGCGGGCGAAGCGCCCTTCTTTCCGCTGCCTTCCTCGAGGCTCGCGCGCAGGCGCGACATGAGATCGAGCACTCCGCTATCAGGGGCCTCTCCTTCCGGCTCCTCCAGCTTGGGCTTCTTCCCCTTCATCTTGGCCTTGATGATTCTCATCAGATTCGCCCGATATTCGTCGGTGTAGCGAGTCGGGTCGAAAGGCTCGGCCAGATTCCCGACGAGTTGCTCCGCCATCTGCAGCTCCTGTGGGCGAACGGCGCTGCGACTCGGAAAATTGAACTCGCTGGCGTCGACCAGCTCGTTGGCGAACCGCATGATCTCCAGCACCAGCGCATCGCCAATGACTTTCACACCAACGAGGTGCTGTGTCTGACGGATAATGATCTTGCCGATCCCGACGGAGCCCGTCTGGCGAATGGCTTCGCGCAGCAGAGCGTACGGCTTGTCACCACCCTTGCCGGGAACGAGATAGTAAGGGGTTTCGAAGTAGCGAGGATCGATCTCGGCTTCCTTTACGAAATCCAGGATATCTATCGTCTTCGAGTGCTCAAGCGCAGCCGCTCTGAAATCCGTGTCGGTCAGGACCACGAATTTTCCTTTCTCGTATTCGTAGCCCTTCACGATCTCATTCCATGGGACCGGTTCTTCCTCTGCCTGGCAAATTCGCTCGTACTTGACCGGGGATAGGTCTTTCTCGTGGAGGAGCCGGAAGCTGATATGATCCGCCCGGACTGCGGTCTTGAGCTCAACTGGAATGTTGACGAGTCCAAATGTCAGCGAGCCCTTCCAGATTGCAGCCATCCGAGTCTCCAGTTCCGAGGTACCCCAGGAGAGGGCATGAAAGCAAATCAAATGCCGCCTGTGGAAAACTTTTTGGTGGGGCAAGGATGCAAAAAAGCCCCGCTTGACGGGGCTCTTCTGGAACTGATGCGAAAGCCGTCAGGGGGCTTTCGTCACGTCCGCGGCCTGAGGTCCCTTTTGACCCTGAACTACTTCGAATTCGACCTTGTCGCCCTCAGCGAGAGATTTGAATCCAGACCCACTGATCGCGCTGAAATGGACAAAGACGTCTGGGCCACCCTCGCGTGAAATGAAGCCAAATCCCTTGGCGTCGTTGAACCATTTGACCGTTCCAGTGATGCGTGCCATTGAACTAATCCTCTTCCCCGCGGGGCAATCTGTGGAGCGTCTTGCGACAGGCTAGCGACCGTGAAAATCAACACGGTTCGCTTCGCCGGACTTCCGCGTGACGCACTAACCATCCGGCAGCCTGCAGAGGAGGGCAAGTTTTGTGCAACAGGCCGTGACTCTAGGCTGCCCCAGCAACGTAATGGGCTGATCGCCCGCAGCTCTTGCAGCGAAGAGTAACGTGGGTATAAGGTGGCGGGGGAATCTTTAGCGGGTCGCGCTCAATGGATCCAGCGCATGAGGGGCAGCTGAGTGGAGATCCGCTGCGGTCGTTGCTGATGAGGAATAGTGCCTGAGCGGGGTTGTACGCGTTCGGACGTGGCTTGCGCATGAGCTCTCCAGTACTTCGACACGACGCTGCGCGGTAGGCGTCGCATTGTGAGGTGGACGTTCTTGACGGCTATCCATTGAAAAGAAAAGCCATCGAGATTCGCAAGCGGATCTGTGCCGGGCTCGTCCTCGGCTTTCTTGCTGCCTGCGGCCCGCATGCCCACATACCGCTCCGACCGGCCAATCTGCCTGACGCCCTTGCACAAACGGATAGCGGAGCACTCCTGGCACGGCGCCTAGCACCGGTCTTATACCTGCAACGAGACGAAACGTTCCCGCTCGAACGGGTGGTTGCCGTTCTGCACCCCGTCCGGCGGGTAATCGCCTACCATTTGCTCTGGCGGGACGATGTCCACGGATCGTGGATTCCGTTCACGGTGCCGACCGATGAAGAGGTCCTATGGGTAGGCTACGACTCAACTTACGCCCCTACCGACGTCTGGACTTACTGGCATGGGCAGATCCTGCATACCGCCTGGCCGCGGTCTCAGGTTGCGATCGATGTCCAATGGGGCAAGCATGGCAGCCTCCCCCGGAACGTTCGCCAAAGTGACCTTCCCAGACCACGCACCCTCAACTTTTTCTACGCCATGACGATCTTTGGAGAGCCCGACATCCTTCTGGGAGACATTACACGAAAGGGACCGCTTTGCTTCTGTCACGGCTACGGTAGATATCGACAATTCACCCGCCCGATCGTACTTGCCGACAAACTGGACGCCATCGTAAGAACGGAGGATCCGAAGTGTACCCTCCTGCAGGTATTCGGCAGCAAGTACTCGAACAAGCATCGCTGGCCCTAGACAAGAAAGCTCCGGCGGGACAATCCCGCCGGAGCTTTCAATTCTGTCGTTCCAGTCAGCGCCGGTTCAATTCAGGGTCGGTTCATTTACTGACGAGCCGAGGCGGAAGTTGTAGCCGCCTGCTCTCGCTGAGCGATGAGGAAGAGGTCCTTCTGAGAGGCGCTCTGTTTGAGAACCTGCAGTGCGTGCATCAGCTGATTGTCGTCCGGGACACTGCGCCGCTTGGCCGTCGAATCACCGAACGCCAACCGCGCGACGGTGTTGCCAAGCAGTCGGTCGATCTCTGAACCAGCCTGCTCGTACTGTGCATGATCGATTGTGATTCCCTTTGCCTGAAGGCGGCGGTAGAACTCTTCGCGCCACGCGGGCTGCACGGCGAAGTCAGGCCGAACCGTTTTCTTCAGCTCGAGCGAATAGTCCATGAGCGTTGCTCTGACGTCGGTCGTCTTCGGAGCGAAGGCATTGAACACCTTCTGTTCCGCCGTTGTCAGCGTGTCGGGACGCACGATGATGTCAGGGGTGATTGCTCCGCCACCATATACGACGCGACCGGCGTCCGATTTGAAGGCGGGGCGCGAACGACGAGCCGAATCGGTCTCGAGAGAATCGGGCATCACTTCCACAAAGTCGCCACCCGGAAGAAGCTTGCGCTCCTTCTGGATGGAGCGGCCGTTCGGCGTGTACCATTTGGCCGTCGTCATCTTGAGGGCATAGCCGCCCTCCAGCGGAAACACCGACTGCACGAGACCCTTTCCGAAGGAGGTTGTGCCGACAATCAGAGCACGGTCGTGATCCTGGAGAGCACCAGCGACGATCTCTGAAGCCGAAGCGCTTCGTCCATCCGTGAGAAGGACGAGTGGAATCGTCGGAGCGATCGGGTCATCGGTGGCGTTGAAGGTCTGGTTCTCACCGTTGCGGGCGCGGATGCTGGAGATCTGGAGTCCCTTCTTGAGGAAGAGATTGCTGACGCTCAGCGATTGATCCAGGATGCCACCGGGATTCCCGCGCAGATCGACGACGATTCCCTTTGCCCCGTCGCGCGACAGCTTGGTGACTGCGCTCTCGAGCTCGTCTCTCGCGCTCTCGTTGAACTGAAGAAGCGGGATATAGCCCACTCTGCCGTCCAGCATGATTGAATAAGGCACCGCCGGAATGTTGATGACGGCACGAGTGAAAGCGATCGGTATCAGCTCTGGCACACCGGGCCGGGAGAACTTGACCAGGACCTTACTGCCCGGATTTCCCTTCAGCGCGTCGGACGTCTGTGAGACGGTCCAGCCGCGAGTGTTGGTCGTGTCAATGAAGTTGATGCGATCGCCTTCCTGCACGCCTGCCTGCTCCGCTGGTGTATGCGGGAAAACGCGCTGCACAGTGATGAAACCCTGTGTCTCGGCGATCTCCATTCCGATGCCTGCGTAGCGTCCGTTCGTCTGCGCGTTGAAAGTGGAAAGCTCCTTCGGCGACAGCAGAACGCTGTAGGGATCATTCAGCTCGTGGACAAGTCCGCGGGCAGCTTTTTCGTAAAGGGTTGCGGCGTCGACCGTATCGACGAACCGGCTGGATACGATGTTAAGGACCTGGTCGAGCAAACGAGCGCCTTGCTGGCTCTCGTGCTGCTGAAATACGAAGCCGCCGGCCAGCAGCGGAATCAGAGCGAGGCCGAACAGCAGGCTTTTTCTGGGTCGAGACATACGGCTCAAGGTAAAGAGAAGAGGCGTTAAGCTAATAGATACGCCTTCGGTAAGTCAGTTGTTCCTCATTGACGCACAAAAGGCACCAGCGGAACATCTCGCTCAGGCAATGCGGGATGCAAGTACGTAATCCACCAGCCAGTCCCGGTTCAACTGCCTGAATGTCGCATCACGGAGGAGGCCGGCCGCGAGCAGCATTTCGTGAGCGGGTTGGAGCACTCGTTGCAAATGGGATGGATATCGCTGGGTCAAGGGCAGTTGCTCGGCGAGCGCAGCGAGGGGGACTCTCCAGGTTACCATTCCTTCTTCTCTTGCCACCTCGAGCAGGCGGTAGAGGCGTCTGGCAACGGGGTTGGTGAGCGACATGTAGTGCATTGCAGAGAGTGTCACGGTGTGTCCCGCCGCGATGTTCGCGCGGATTACGGGACCGATGGTGACGTGGGCGTCGCCCGGTTCCGACGCAGCCAGCACCGGGAACAGAGTGAACTGTTCGCGCTCGGCTAGTCGTCGGCGCGCGATGGAAACCGAGGAGAGAATGGTGAAGCGTCCTTCTAGCGGCTGTCCCTCTTTTGCCGCAACGTACACTCCGCTCGACTCGAGGGTAGTCCGCTCGAGTCTCGTCAGAGCGGATCGAAGCTGCTCGTAAGTTCTGCCGTCGACGCGCCGCCCGATGGAACGCAGAAAAGCGTGGAGCGTAAAGCTTATCACTCCATCTTCGGGAGCTCCTGCCTCGTGAAAGCGATGCAGGAGCTCGATGTAAACGTCCTGATCGAAGGTTCCGGGCAGGCGGTCGCCTGGGCTGGGGAGCACACGCCACCGGCCACCGCTCTCTGGGGAGAAGGAAATTGCCGTGTCCTCGGCGGAATCGCTCAGTCGGAAGATCGGGAGCGATTCAAGAGAGCGGTCGAGAACGATAGCACGCGTCGCGATTCGCCGACGGGCCACGAAGGTCATGCAGAGAGAATATGACACTGATCAAGTACATCGCAATCGCGGCGCTCATTCTGTTCGGACTGGTTCTGGCTCTCATTGGCGCTCTGTCGGTCACGCACGATACACCGGTTACGAGCGTAATCGCAGAGGGTGACAAGGACGGGCCGCCGAGCGTCGAGGACCCGCTATTCCCCCGAAGTATCGAGCTGTTCACGGGAACGCACATCGATCCCGGGAACAACGTGCAGATACTGCTGAACGGCGATGGCACCTACCCACAGTTGTGGAAGGACATCGCCACAGCCCAGCACACGGTTACGGTACAGATGTACTACTCGCAGCCCGGCGCGGTCGCCGATACAATGGCGAAGTACCTGATCGACCGTGCGCAGCACAAAGTGCGGGTGCTGTTGCTGCTCGATGCGTTCGGATCCCAGCCGCTCAAGCGGGAGTGGCGTGACAGTCTCAAACACGCCGGCGTCGAGGTCAAATGGCTAAGACCTCTTCGCTGGTACACGCTGCAGAAGGCGGCCCAGCGATCGCACGTTCGCGCCGTCGTGATCGATGGAAGAATCGGCTACACTGGCGGCTTCGGGCTCGCCGACTACTGGCTTGGAGACGGCCATCACGAGGACCAATGGCGCGAGACGAACGTTCGATTCGAGGGGCCGACTGTGGGAGCGCTGCAGGCGGCATTTGTGGCCGGCTGGGCTGAGTCGACCGGGGAGCTGCTGACCGGGGACATGTTCTTTCCGAGGAGCTCTTTCGCCGATGTTGGCGATGTGCAGGCCGGACTGATGCACAGCATACCGAGCACGGGAAGCACACCGGCGGAAAGATTTCTCGCGTTATCCATCGCGGGCGCGCGAAGAACGCTCTACATCAGCAACTCATACTTCGTTCCGGGAGAGAGTTTCCTGCAGTTGCTTCTCAAGGCGGCAAGAAGGGGAGTGGATGTCCGGGTCCTAACCGTGAGCAACAAGACCGATGTGAAGACGACCTGGTACGCGGGGCGGACCTATTACGAGAAACTCCTCGAGGGCGGGGTGAAGATCTACGAGTATCAGCCGACGATGATGCATGCGAAGAGCATGGTTGTGGATGGCATATGGTCCTTTGTTGGATCCATGAACTTCGACAACCGTTCGCTATCGTTCAATGACGAGTCACTGCTGGTAGCGCTGGACCGCCGCGTCGGAGCACAGATGGACTCGGTTTTCATGGATGACATAAAGTGGTCCAAGGAAATAAAGCTCGACGAGTTCAGAAAGCGTCCCCTCTCGGGAAAGATTCTCGAATGGGGGGCGCAGAAGCTGAGACGCGTACTCTAGCACGCGGTCGAGAATCGTCCACCAGCCCCCAGCCCCAGCCCGTGACGTGACTAGTAGTCCTTCCATGTTGGCGCGCTTTCATCCCATCGTACGGCGATGGTTCAAGGAGACGTTCGGCAAGCCGAGCGATCCGC
This sequence comes from Gemmatimonadaceae bacterium, assembly GCA_036390715.1. Lineage (GTDB taxonomy): Bacteria > Gemmatimonadota > Gemmatimonadetes > Gemmatimonadales > Gemmatimonadaceae > UBA4720. The sequence continues at coordinate 22,916 of DASWBG010000032.1, read as the reverse complement.
AGCGCGAGGGTTGGCCGGCGATCGCGAGCGGATCCCACACGCTCATACTCGCTCCGACCGGAACCGGGAAGACCCTGGCGGCGTTTCTGTGGGAGCTGAACGAACTGATCGTCCGCGGAACGAAAGAACCACTCTCGAATGCGGTCCATCTTCTCTACATCTCGCCGCTTAAAGCTCTCAACAACGACATTCAGAGAAATCTGGAGCGGCCGCTCACCGAACTTCGAGAGCGATTTGCTGCCGAAGGGAAGGAATTCCCCGAGATTCGCGTGGCCGTGCGCACGGGTGACACGCCGGCCTCGGCGCGCGCGAGAATGCTTCGAAAGTCGCCGCACATTCTGATCACCACGCCTGAATCGCTCAACATCATGCTGACGACGCTCAAAGGGCGTGGGATGTTCAGCGGAGTTCGAGCGGTGATCGTCGACGAGATTCACGCAATCGCAGGGACAAAGCGTGGTGCTCATCTGGCGTCGACGCTCGAGCGACTCGAGGCGTTGGTGGAAAGCTCGCCCCAGCGAATTGGTCTGTCGGCGACGCAACGGCCACTCGAGGAAGTCGCGCGATTCCTCGGCGGCTGCGAACCAGATACTTCTGGAACACCAGCATTTCGTCCGGTGACGATTGTCGATTGCGGTATGACAAAGGAGATGCAGATCGCCGTCGAATCTCCAGTCGCCGATCTTGGAAGCATCGGCGGCAGTATCTGGCCCGCGGTCGCCCTTCTCGTTCTGCGACACATCCGGGCATCCAACACAACTCTGGTGTTCGTCAATAACCGCGCTCAGGCGGAAAAGATTGCGGCGCGCGTCAACACTCTCGCTGAGGAAGAGATCGCCCTTCCGTATCACGGGTCCCTGGCGAGAGAACGCAGATTCGCCCTGGAGGAGCGCCTGAAGGCCGGATCTCTTCGCGCTCTCATTACCACCAGCTCTCTCGAGCTGGGAATCGACATCGGGTCGGTTGACCTCGTGATACAGCTGCAATCGCCGAAGCGTGTCGCCGCGGCGCTGCAGAGAATCGGACGCGCCGGACACACACTGGGAGTACCAAGCCGCGGAATACTCGTGCCGACCTTCCGCGACGATGCGGTGGAGATCGCAGCGATAGTAGCTGCGATGCGCGCTGGAGACGTCGAACCTACTCACGTTGTGCAGAATGCACTCGATGTGCTTGCCCAGGTGATCGTAGCCGCCGTCTCGGTCGACGACTGGCGAAGCGAAGACCTGTTTCAGCTTGTGCGACGAGCCTATCCCTATCATCAGCTGACGCGTGGTGCGTTCGATGAAGTCGCGGCCATGTTGTCGGGGAAGTATCCATCCGACATCGCTGCCGAGCTGGAGCCGCGAATCACGTGGGATCGCGTGAACGACAAGCTGATCGGAAGCCGGGCGGCGCGCATGACAGCGGTGATCTCCGGCGGGACGATTCCTGATCGGGGCTTATACACGGTGAATCTTCCCGATCGCACGCGACTCGGAGAGCTGGATGAAGAGTTCGTGCACGAATCGCGGACGGGGGATGTCTTTCAGCTTGGCTCGTCGACGTGGAGGATTGCGGCGATCGAGCATGACCGCGTAGTCGTAACGCCTGCCCCCGGTACTCCAGCCCGGATGCCGTTCTGGCACGGCGAGTACATGGCGCGGTCCCTGATGTTGAGCCATCGCGTTGGGGCACTGCGCCGTGAGCTAGCGGAGGCCCCGAATGAGGAGAGACTAGCCACCGAGTACGGCTGTGATGCGGCGACGGCTAGCTCGCTCGTGAAATACATCGCCTCGCAGCGAGCGGCTACCGGAATCGTGCCCGATGACAGAAACGTCGTCATCGAGCAATTCAGGGATGAGACGGGGGCGGTCCGCATCGTCATTCACGCCGCGTTTGGGGGAAGAATCAACGCGCCCTGGGGGATGGCGCTTGCGCAACGCGTACGCGAGGCGATCAACGACACGGACCTTCAGGTACAGACGACGGACGATGGCATCATGCTCCGTCTGCCAGATCTCGGCATGAGCGTACCACTTCAATCGTTGCTTGGTCTGTCCGGCGCGGAGGCCGAGCAATTGGTGCTGGAAGAAGTCGGCTCGACGTCGCTTTTCGGCGCGCGATTCAGAATGAATGCGGCGCGGGCGCTGCTTCTGCCCCGCGGAAACCCCCGGCGTCGCATGCCCCTCTGGCTCCAGCGACTGAAATCACTCGATCTGCTCCAGGTTGTCCGGCAGTTCCCGAGCTTCCCGATTCTGGTCGAGACATACCGCGAAGTTCTGCAAGACGCATTCGACATGCAGGGATTAAAGGAAACGTTGGCAGAAATCACGGCGGGCAATATTCGCGTCCATAGCGTGCAGACAGATTCGCCGTCACCGTTCGCGGCGAGCCTGCAGTTCGGCTTCGTGATGGACTGGCTCTATGGCGACGACACTCCCCGCGCGGAGCAGAGGGCGGCACTGCTCTCGATCGACAGGTCCCTGCTCGACGAAGTCATGGGCGGGGAGGGCAGCGACGACATCACGCGTGAAGCAATCGACCAGACTCTATCGGAAAGGCGCGGAACAGCGCCGGGCAGACGGGCGCGAACGGAGGACGAACTTGCGCAGCTGATCGACCGGGCAGGCGATCTCACCGGCGACGAGGTGAGATCTCGAATTGCCACGGAGGAAGAAAACGTTCGTGGAGATCCGTTCGCCAAACTGCTGGAGGCCAATCGCCTCATTTCGATCCAGCTTGGATCTGAAGCGGGGAAGGAATGGCGCTTCATTCTGACGGAAACCTATCCGCGTTACGTCTCGGCGTTCGGTTCCGAGCAATTGTCGAGGGTGCGCGGCACTCCCGAGTTGATCGAGCAGGACGCCGAGGCGCTAGTTCCGGACATTCTACGTCAGGCGGCCATCAACGTTTCGGTGGCACGTCGGGAGATTCTTGCGCGCTTCCTGACACAATCGGGACCGGTGACCATTCAGGAAATCCACGATCGCTATGGATGGCCCCGCGAATGGATCGGATCCCGGCTCACCGAATGGGAGAGAACTGGCAAGCTCATACGTGGAAAATTCCGGCGCGAGATTCAGGATCCGGAGTGGTGCTCACGACGTGTAGTCGAGATTGGACGCCGGCGGGCGCTCGCTGCGTTGCGGAAGCAAATCGAAGCCGTCGAGCTTCCGCACTTCGCGGCGTTCATGCAGCGCTGGCAACATCTCGACGAGCGGGACCGCCTCGATGGGCCGGCGGGGACGGCAGCGGTCGTACGGCAACTATATGGTATTGCGCGTCCGCCGGTCGCCTGGGACCGCGACTACCTTCGAGCCAGAGTAAGGGCGTACGATCCGACGGCGCTGTCGCAGTTCACAGCTACTGGCGAGCCGGTATGGGCTGGCGAGGGGAACTACGACCCCGAGTCAGGAGCGATACCGCTCGCCCGTGTCCGCTTCTTCGAGCGGGGAACTGGAGCAATCTGGCTCGATGAGCAACAGGAACCGGTATTGAGCGAGAACGCCAATGCGGTGAGAGCGACGATTGCGGAGGAGGGCGCGTCATTCATCGGGGACATTCAGGCAATCACCGGACTGACGATGCTCGCCGTGCGCGAAGCAATTCGAGAACTGGTAGCCTGGGGCATTGCGACCAATGACACGGTCGAAGCAATGCGCGAGATCGCTCGCTGGAAGGCGATGGTGCCGCGTACAGGCTCGGATCCGACGAACTGGCTGCCGGCTGATTACACTCCCTCTCCAAATCGGAGATTCACGCGGACCCGTCCGAGTGTGAGAAGACTTCCAAAGTGGAGGCGGCCGGACCGGCCTGGAGCGGCGATCAGTGGCTGGACCGGTCGCTGGTCGCTTGTGCGGCGACGGGGGAACATGGGACCGGATCTTCCCGAAGAGGAGCGTGCGGAGAGAATCGCACGTCAGTGGCTGGCGCGCTACGGCATTGTATCGCGCGACTGGTGGCGCCGGGAGCGTCCTCCGGTATCGTGGCGATCAATTTATCGGGAGCTCAAACGTCTCGAGTATCGCGGAGAAGTGCGGCGGGGCTACTTCGTCAAAGGTCTTGGAGGCGCGCAATTCGCGCTTCCAGATGCCGTGGAATGGCTGAGGGCCGTGGCGAGCGAGGACCAATCGTTGGCGGACTTCGTCGCAATGGCGGCGAGCGATCCGGCGAACATCTACAATCTTCCGCTGGAGCTGGTCGCCAGGGATCCGCTATCCAGGCCACGTGGATCCGGCGCGCTGCTCGTGACGCGTGGAGGCCGCATCGCGATGGCCGCGGAAGGGCGGGGGCGTCGCTTTTCTGTTGCCGAATGGTTATCGCCTGAGGAAACTGCGGCGGCGAAGAAAGCCCTGATCGAGCATCTACGCGGAGAGAAGTCCACGCGCTATCTGATGTAGGAGGTCAGCGAATATCGCCGCGACCAAGCGCCGCGCGGACGGCTTCGCGCATTGCGATCACGGCCTCCTCGCGAGCGGCGGGAGAATCCTCACGAACATGCAACTCGATTCCGTCAGCAACGGGCAAACGGTGCCACCGCAGTGAAATGTCTTCGTCGTGGGCAACAGCCTCATGGGCGCCGGAGCCGAGTGCGGGCGCAAGAGACAGCGCGATCTTTCGCTCGAGCGCGTCTCCGGTGACGTCGCGCATCTCACCACGGATCGTGTCGAGACTCTGCCCTTCACGCTGGCGGATCTTGATGGACAGCAGCTGCAGAAGATGCCGGTATCCGTATGTCGCCCCGGTCCCTGTCCCCTCGGGCCGGTCGAGCAATCCACTGGCTACGTAGAACCGAACCGCTCGTGCGCTTGGCGCCGCTCGCGCTGAAGCGTTGGTGGGTCGGACTCCGGCCGCGTCTACAAGAGATGTTGCGTGGGCTGCAAGTCCCCGGGCGTTCCAGGGAGCGTGTCGAGCGTGGGCGCGGAGGAGAGCGACAGGCGATTCAGCCATGCGGATAGGATAACATTAAAGTCCTCGGCTCGCTCGTCGTGCGGAAGGTCGCCCGCGGGAGACAAAACGGAGATTTCGAAATCGCGTTTGATCTCGCGGAAGCCACGAAATTCTTCGACAGGCGCGGTCGATCCCTGTTCGCCCCACACGAGCAGCGCGGGCTGACTGAGGCGGCGTAAGGCGTGTCGCACGTCGATGTTGAGATGCCCCGACAGGAATGCGGCCGGCGCGTGACGAGCCCCTCGCTGATGGGAAGTCGCGTAATGGATCTCGACCAGCTCGCGCGTGACCAGCGAGTCGTTCGAGTATGCGTTATTGAGATAGCGGCGAAGCTGTGGCCGCGAAACGAGGGCGTTGAACATTGCGGTGCCGGCGATGGGTGTATCGACCGCGAGACGGCTCGCTTCGCCGCCCAGGCCTACGGGCTCGTTGAGGCGGACCAGCCCCGATGGGGCGATTAGAGCTACGGCTGGGAAGCGGTGCGGATCACGCGCCGCGAGGACAATTGCATATGCACCAGTGAGTGAAGACGCCGCGAGAACCGTTGGCTCGTCGATCACTCTGCTCACGAAATCGGAGATGAGCGAGATGTAGAGACGCGCCGAGTAGCGGATCGCTGGACGATCGGACATCCCGAAACCGAGAAGATCCAGCGTGTAGACGGTGTTCGTTTGCGACAGCGCGTCGACGTTGTTTCTCCATTCGTACGACCACGCGGACGCATGAATGCCGTGGATCAAAAGAATCGGAGGGCCGTTGCCGCGCTTGGTGAACGCGACCCTTCTGTCTCTCCAATCGAAGCCGCCTTCTTCGCCGCCTATCAGGTTGGTGAGCTGGTCGACGCCCTTCCGCGCAAACGCATTATAGGCAGCCGCGGCGCCAAGGATCGCACCGCCAGACAGAAGTATTCTTCGCCAAGGTCCTTCTCGCTCCCAGGGTCCTTCTCGCTCGTCATTCTCCTGCATCGCTCCTCACATCGGTCAGTCAAGGAAAAAGCGCGGTTACTTGAGAGTAACCGCGCCTCGGGCACTGCGCACGGGGGCAGGAGAAACTATTGCCCCTAGCGCTTCCGCTTGCGGCTTCCGCCGCTCTTCCTGCGCGCCTTGGACCCGCCTTTCGAGGCCTTCCGGCTAGTTGCCTTTCGAGCGGCGCCTTTCCGTCCGGCGGCTTTCCGAGCGGGTTTCCGACGTCCAGCCGCCTTCTTTTTGGCTGGTTTCTTCTTTTTGCCTGAAGACTTGGACGAACTCTTAGCGGCCTTCTTTTTCGAACCACCGGCCGCCTTTTTGGGCGCATGGCGGGTTCCGGATGTGGACGTTACCGCCGGCCGGCTAGCCGGTGAAGTTGCGCCACCGCCAAATGAGCTACGCGGCGCGCCGGCCGAGCCGCCGCTGGCTCCGAACCCGGCGCTCGCACCTGCTGTGGACGAGCTACCAAAACCCGAGCTGCCGCTCGCGCTTCCGCCGACACCGCTGCCAGGGCTCCCTAGCCCACCGCCGGTGAGAGTCGACTCCTGCTTCTTTCCAGATCCTTTGGGCCGGCCCCTTCTTCCTCTTGGAGCGCCTCCCCCGAAGAGATCCTCCTCTTCGTCCTCTTCGTCCTCTTCGCCTTCACTTACGACTGTCGCGTCAGAATCGGCCTCTTCGTCATCATCCGCGTCTTCAGCGCTATCCCAAAGGCGATCGCTGTGATCCTCATTGATCGCCCAGCCACCATCCTCGTCGTCGTCATCGTCGTAGGAACGCTTGCCGCGACTGAAGCCACCGAGATCATCCGGGTCGTCGTCGTCCGCAAAACGCAATGGCTCCACTGATTCACCGCTCGGCATTAGTCCTCCCATAGAATGTCAGCACTCGCACTGAGTAGCGCGGCATTTTCTGTATTTTGCCCGCTGCACGACGCGTGCCTTGTGCGCCGAAAGCTTGTTCACATGTTGACACCGAATACAACTCCGGTGACGCGACGTCAAGGAGCAGCTTTCCGCACTTCACCTGCCTCGGTGGATTGGGAGGCCACTCGTCGTGTTATCACGCTCACCAGCGCTTTGTAAACACCCGGGTCGAATTGCTTTCCGGAGTCGACTCGGAGATGCTCCAGGGCCGCCAGCGGCTCCAACGGTTCGCGGTAGGCGCGCTTGGACGTAAGAGCGTCGAATGTATCGGCTGCGCAAAGGATTCTGGCCCCCAATGGAATGTCCTCGCCCGATAGACCGAGCGGATAGCCGACCCCGTCCCAGCGCTCGTGGTGGTGTTCCACGTACTTGAGCGGCTGCTTGATGTGAAAGAGAGGAGCGAGGATGTCGAGCCCTATTCTTACGTGCTGCTTGACGTGCTCGAACTCATCGGGTGTCAATCGTCCTGGTTTGTTGAGAATTGCCTCGCGTATTCCAATCTTGCCGACGTCATGAAGGCGGCCCGCAACTCTGAGGTCCTCGGATACGTTTTCCCCCAGGCCCAGCTCCTGCGCGAGCTGCCCGGCCAGCTCGGCCACACGCTGGGAATGGCCCCTGAGGTAGAGATCCTTCGCTTCCATGGCGTTGATCAGCGTCTCGGCGATGCTAATGGACATCAGCCGCAGGGATTCCTTTTCCCGCTCGAGCTCCGCGGTGCGGAGAGCGACCTCTTCTCGAATGAGCTTGTCGAGGCGTCGTTGCTCAATCAGCTCCGAACGCTTGTGGAGAGCGCGATCGACGGCCTGCTGCAGGTCCGCGAGCTCGACGGGCTTCATCAGGTAATCCGTCGCTCCGGAAGACAAAACCTCCGTTGCAGTGGCGGCATCGTTGACGGCGGTCAACATGATGATCGCCAGGTCCTGATCGCGGTTTCTCGCCTGTGGAACGATCTGGACGCCGGTCATTCCGGGCATGCGCACATCGCACAGCATTAGAGAGAAAGACTCCTTGTCCAGAATCTGGAGCGCGTGATCACCCGACCCGGCGATCTCCACCTCGTAGCCGCGGGAGCGAAGAAATTTGCGCAGTGCGAGGCGGATGGTCTCCTCGTCATCGACGATGAGAATCCGGGTCACTTCTTACCCTCGCTGTAAAGCGGAAGAAGAATCGTGAACGTCGTTCCGACCTCGGGCGTGCTTTCCACGGAGATCGTTCCTTCGTGCGCCTGGATGATGCCGTAGCTCACGCTGAGCCCCAGTCCGGTTCCCTCGCCGGGAGGCTTGGTCGTGAAGAAAGGCTCGAACACGCGCTGGCTCACGGCCGTCGGCATTCCGTGCCCGGTGTCAGAGATGACGATCTGTACCATGCCGTGTTTGCGCTGGGTCACTAGCGACAGGTGACGGAGCCGGGCATCTCCCATCGCAGCTTCGGCGTTTACCAGAAGGTTGAGGAGGACCTGCTGCAGCTTCTGTTCATCGCCGCGAGTCCGGGGATTCGATTCATCGAGACGCATGTGAACCTCGATGCCACTCGATCGGGAGGCGAGCGCACGAAGCCGCACTGTGTGCTTGACGATGGTGTTGATGTCGACTGGAACGTCGCGCGCATCGGTCTTGCGCGCGAAGAGGAGGAGATCGCGAATCACGCCGATCGCCCGATCGGCTTCGCGCTTGATGAGGCTCACCGACTCGAATTGCTCACCCTGCAGATTGTCTTCGAGGAGGAGCTGCGCGAAGGTCGAGATGCCAGTGAGCGGGTTATTCAGCTCGTGCGCTACGCCGGCGACGAGCTCTCCAATGGCGGCGAGTTTTTCGGTCCGCCCGAGGTGGTCAGCAACTTTTCTTTCCTCCGTCAGGTTTCGGATACCGATCACCAGCCCGACGATGTTGTCGGTTGCGTCGCGGATGTGGCTCAGCGTCACGGCCGCGGGGAACTCGGTCCCATCTTTTCTTCGATGAACGTGCTCACCAGTCCAGAGCGGCAGATCCGCCGGGATCGCCGGAATCGTCTGGCGGGAGGAGAGCTGGGTAGAGGCGACGACGAAATCGTCAACGGAAAGACCGGCAATCTCATTTGGCTCGTAACGATATTCCTTGATGGCGGCGGCATTGGCATACTGAACCTTTGCATCGACGCCAAGTATCAGCACGGGCTGATCCATGGTCGCCAGCGCAGCGGCGAGTGTCCGCTCACGGGCGTGGGTTCGTTGCTCGTCTTCGCTGAGTAGCAGTACATCGATTGCGAGCGCGACGGCAGGCGCAAGCCGCAGCAACGCATCGACATGCGGACCGGTCTGTAATTGCGCGGTCTCGGACGTCACGACCAGAACACCGAGTCGACGAGTGCTCGCAATGAGTGGGATTGTGATCGCGGGCTCCTCGGGAACCCGCTCCGGATTGTGAGCTTTCTCGCGGAGATTTTCGACAAAGATCGGCTCTTCCTTCGCCCCGGCGGCACGCACCGCGCTGCTCTCGACCGGTCCAGTGAAGCCCTCCATCTGCTGGCAGGTGCCGCATGCGGCAACACACGTCACAGTATTTCCATCAGAGGAGATAATGCTGATTGCCTTTCCGCTCGACGGGACGACGTCGTCGAGAATGTCGAGGATATCGTGACTCGCCTGCACGACTGTCACCTTGCGAAGCGCTACGCGCGCTATCTTGGCTGCGGCTTCGGTTTGCTTCTGCTCACTGCGCTGCGCATCGAAGAGTCGCGCGTTTTCGATAGCGACGGCCGCCTGGCGCGCTATCAGCATGATGAGATCCAAATCGTGCCGGTCGTAGGCGTTCGTCTTGTACGAGAGGACCTGCATCACTCCCACGGTCCGGTCGTGGTAGGTGAGGGGCGCTGTAATCTCGCTCTTTACTTCCCGTTTCGAGGCGACCTGGAAGATCGTTCCCTTCCACCATCGCTCCGGCTTTGAGGAAATGATCGGTACCGCCGTCTGAAAGACCTTGGCGATGGTCTCGGTTCCATTCGGGAAGTCGAGCACGCTTTCTCCCTCGCGCTCCACGGAATCGACGATGATGCAATGCGCGTTGAACTTTTTGCTCACCGGATCGGCGATCATGAGCGCAAAGCACGGAGCATCGACCACTGAGGCAACCGCCTTGTAGATCTCGCGGTACGCCTCATTCAGCGAGATTGTAGCCGAGATGGCCTGCTGCACCGTCGCGACCGCCGCGAATCTTGCGGCGCGGCGCTCGAGCTCGGCGACGAGCTCAGTCGTCAATGAACTCCACCGTCACCGGACGCGTTATCACGCCGGACCTGACGCCTTCCTCGAGGAAGAGCCGGATCGCTGCCCGGCCGCGCTCGCCATAGTCGAGCGTCCAGTCATTTACGTACATCCCGACGAACGTATCGGCTTTGCTTCTGTCGAGGCCACGCGCAAAGCGCATCGCGTGGTCCAGAGCGTTCTTGCGATGATCAAGGCCGTACGCGATGCTCTCCCGAAGATGTCGCGAGACTTTCTTCTGGACATCGCGCGGCATGGTTTTCCGAATGACGTTGCCACCGAGCGGAAGTGGCAGGCCCGTCTTCTCGAGCCACCACGCGCCCATGTCAGCGACCAGATGAAGTCCCTCGTCCTTGTAGGTGAGCTGACCTTCGTGAATCAGCAATCCCGCGTCGACGTCGCCACGAATCACCGCCTGCTCGATCTGATCGAAGGGGACGACGACCGGAACGAAATCCGGCTGGAAAAGCTTCAACGCCAGGTACGCGCTGGTCATCATTCCGGGCACGGCCACTCGTTTGCCCGCGATTTGTTCGTGTGTCATCGGATGCTTTGACACGAGCATGGGCCCGTAACCATCGCCCATCGATGCGCCGTGGGGGAGCAGAGCATACAGCTCGGAGAGATACGCGTAGGCGTGGATCGAGACGGCGGTCACATCGAGCTCTCCGCGCATGGCGCGACCGTTCAGCGTCTCGATGTCCTGGAGCTCGTGGACATAGCTGATTCCCTGCGTATCGATCTGTCCGTCGGCGAGCGCGTAGAACATGAACGCATCGTCCGAGTCGGGACTATGGGCCAGATGAATCGTGCTGGGCGGTGTCATGACTTTATTGCCAGGCTCTTTCTTGCTTGTGATAGAGCGTTCGTGATGTCGTCCTGATGCCGCACGTATTCGTCGCGTTTCTTTGCGAGTTCAGCTTTTTGCGCGGCGAGCAGCCTGCGCTCGTAGGAATGGAGCTCGGTAGTGTCGCCGGCCAGTGAGGCGAGGCGTGCCTCAAGAATCAGTCCGAGCAGGTGGTTCGGATTCTCGCGCAGGATACTGTCCGCCTGGGCCTTGGCAAGTGGTAAAGCTCCTACGACCTCGCCAATCCGTCCCATGTCATAGCGTTGATCCGCGTTGAGCGGCGAGAGCATTTGATATGCGGTCAAAGCCATGGGCGCGAAGAACTGGACGCTGTCGATCTTTCCCTGGCTGGCGAGGAGCATTACACGGTTATAAAGGCGGTCGGCGCGTTCCTGCGGCGACAGGCTCGAGATGTCGGGGGCGCGAACTTCGGCGGATTGATTATCCGTTACGGGCCCGCGATCGTCGAGTCCAGCCTGCGGTAACGCATTTTGCGAACCGTCAACCGTGCTCCCGCGATGCGCATTGAAGCCACGACCGGCCGCCATCGCGAACAGAGCGAGAAAGGCCAGGGCGGCAACGATCCACGGAAGGGCATTCGTTCTCGATTCACGAGTCGATACGGCGCTTCCAACCGAAGTGCCACAGCGGTGGCAGAATTTGGCTCCCGGGCTTAGATCGGCTGCGCACGAGGCGCACGTAGCCCCCGCCAGTGGAGCGCCACAGTTCGCGCAGTAACGGCCAGCGGCTGCCTTGCCGCAGGACGGACAGGTTGTTGTTTGGTCGGGACTGGATGAGGGCGACGTCATGCGGCTGAAATTAGTCAGGCGCCGCCTTGGATGCAGAGATCGAGTCTGGGATTGGAACTGCAACTGCAACTTATGGCTACCGGCTGAGGGCGGTCAGCGGTTCGGCGGCCGGCTCCGAGCGGGCTGTTAATGTGCGCGAGCTGGAGCAGGGGTGTGCGCCGATGTCGTGACTTTCTTCAGCCCATTTCCATAATCAGCGCGCACGAACAGCCAGCACGCAGCCAAGAGCCGGCCGGCCGATAGCACTCGGCCGGTGGTCGTAAGTTGCAGTTCAAACCGGGAAGAGCATCTCCCTATACTTCGGCAGCGGCCAGTAATCATCTCCGACCGAAAGCTCCAGTGCGTCGCAGATCTTGCGTACTTCCGCCATCGTGTCGGCTCCCTCGGAGGTGAGCATCTCCGCCTGGCCGGTCGGATCGTCGTGCTTTGCCTCGACGCGAGCCATCACGTCGCTCAGGTCCTCGCGGAATTCCTGGAGTTCCTGCACCAGCTCGCCCACCTGATTCGCCGTGGTCACCTGCGGAATTACGGCGATACCGGCCGCTTTCGACTGCGAAGCCGCGTCGGACAACAGATTCAGGTACCCGTACGCGGCAGGAATGACCAGGGTGTCCACCATCTCGCGCATGGTGTGCAGCTCGATCAGCATGTCCTTTACATACCGCTCGACGCGAACGTGATAGCGGGACTCCAGCTCCTCATTGGTGAGGACGCCGAGCTTGGTGAGGAGCGCGCGTGATTGCTTCGACACCAGCTCCTTCAGCGCTTCCGGAGTGCGGCGGAGATTTGGAAGACCACGCTTCTTGGCTTCCTTCACCCAATCTTCGGAGTAGTTGTTGCCCTCGAAACGAACCGGCGCCGTTTCCTTGAATACTTCTTTAACGACCTTGAGCACCGCGTCATCCACGGACTTGGTCTTCTTGAGTGCCTCGCGCAGCGCATCCGTGATCTCGCCAATTGCGTCCGCGACTGCAGTATTGAGCAGCGCAACCGGGAACGCGATCGACGCCGAGGATCCAACGGCACGGAACTCGAACTTCTGACCCGTGAACGCGAAGGGAGAAGTGCGATTGCGATCCGTGTTATCGCGCTGAATTTCCGGCAGCTTCGCGACTCCGAGCTTGATCATCTGCTGCTCGGCGGAGCCAGAGCTCTTTCCGGCGGCGATCTCCTCGATGACCTTGGTGAGCATGTCGCCCATGAAAACGGAAATGATAGCGGGCGGTGCCTCGTTGGCGCCGAGCCGATGCTCGTTGCCGGAGGTGGCGATGCCGGCGCGGAGCAAGCCCGAGTGCTTATAGACCCCCTTCAGCACGGCGGCGAGGAAGGCGAGGAAGCGAATATTCTGGTGTGGTGTCTTTCCAGGCTTGAGGAGATTCAGTCCATCCAGCTCCGACGAATCGGCGATCACCGACATCGACCAGTTGCAGTGCTTTCCAGAGCCGTTAATGCCGGCGAACGGCTTCTCGTGCAAAAGAGCCTGGAGGCCGTGCCTGAGCGCTACTCGCCGGAGCGTCGCCATCACCAGCATGTTGTGATCGACGGCGAGATCGGTTTCCTCGAAGTAGGGCGCCATCTCGAACTGGCAGGGTGCGACTTCATTGTGACGAGTGGTAATCGGCACTCCGAGTTTGTACAGCTCGAACTCGGCTTCGGAAATACATCCCTGGATACGTTCCGGGATTCCGCCGAAGTAGTGGTCCTCGAGCTGCTGACCGCGCGGCGGCGGAGCGCCAATCAGAGTGCGGCCGCCCATCACCAGATCCGGGCGCATCCCGAAATGCGCGCGATCGATGAGGAAGTACTCCTGCTCGGGTCCAAGCGTCGTGAAGACGCGCTGTACTCCCCTGTCGCCGAGCAACTCCAGCAGCTCGATTGACTTGTGCGACAGCACATCAGAGCTTCTAAGCAGCGGGGTCATTTCATCGAGCGCTTCACCGTTGTAGCCGATGAAGACCGAGGGAATGCAGAGAGTGCGGGCGCCAGTTGATTCGACGATAAATACCGGGCTCGCCGGATTCCACGCCGTGTAACCGCGCGCTTCCCACGTCGCGCGCAGCCCGCCGGAAGGAAAGCTCGATGCGTCGGGCTCGCTCTGAATCAGCTGGTCACCGGTGAAGGATTCCATCGGCTGCCGGTCGTCATCGAACGCGAAAAACGCGTCGTGCTTTTCCGCGGTGAGTCCGGTTTGTGGCTGGAACCAGTGTGTGAAGTGTGTCACGCCGCGCGAGATCGACCACTCCTTGATGACCTGTGCCACGACTGGAGCGATCGCGCGATCGAGCTTCTTGCCGTGGCGAATTGATGCTGCAAGGCTGGCGAAAACTTCTTTCGGAAGCTTGTCGCGCAGTTGCCGTACACCAAGGATGTTGACGCCGAAGTACTGGGAGGTCGGTCCAGGTATTCCGTCTTTGCTGAAGCCGCGGGCGATTCGGGGCTCGCGGCTGGAAATCTCGTTCAGAAGAGCTTTACGCGGAGTGATAACGGCTGTCATGGGTTTATGCGCTGATGAGATGTAAAAAAGTGCACTGCCTGCACAATTGATCGACCAAATTCGCTATCCGGGCCTCGAAATGCAAGGAACTGGCTCATTCTAGTGCGCGATTTGCAAAAAATTGGCAACGGGGCTACGTTGAGCCCATGCCCCGACCCCGCTCCCAGATTCCTGATACTTCAGGCGCTACGGCGAAAGACATCCTGGAGCTTGCCGCCACCAACAACGTTCGCTTCCTCAGACTGCAATTCACGGACATTCTCGGCATCAACAAGAACGTCGAGATACCCGCGTCGCAATTCGAGAAAGCCCTGGCGGGGGATATCATGTTCGATGGGTCTTCAATCGAGGGATTCGTCCGGATCGAAGAATCGGACATGCTGCTGGCTCCGGACCTGAGCACGTTTCAGATATTTCCCTGGGGCGATGAGAAGAGTCGGGTCGCGAGGCTGATCTGCGACATCAATACTCCGGACGGCAAACCCTTCGCCGGAGATCCGCGCGGTGTGCTCAAGAGAATGATCGCACGCGCCGCCAAGCTTGGCTACACGATGAACGCGGGGATGGAAGCCGAGTTCTTCATGTTCAAGCCGCGACCGGACGAAGAGCCTTCAACGATCACGCACGACGTGGGATCGTATTTTGATCTCGCGCCGGCTGATCTCGGCGAGGATGCACGCCGCGCGATCGTGGACGTCCTCGAGCTGATGGGATTCGAGGTGGAAGCGGCACACCACGAAGTCGCGTTCGGGCAGCACGAGATCGATTTCAGATATGCCGAGGCGCTGAAGACTGCGGACAACATCGCGACGTTCCGGTTCGTGGTGAAGTACATCGCCCGGACGTTCGGTCTTACGGCGTCGTTTATGCCCAAACCGATTTTCGGACAGAATGGCAGCGGGATGCACACCCATCAATCGCTCTTCCGCGGGAAGGATAACGCCTTCTGGGACGAAAACTCGGAATGGGAGCTGTCAGCCACGGCACTCCACTACATCGGCGGACTGCTTCGACACGCGCGCGGCTTTACCGCGATAACAAACCCTCTCGTCAACTCTTACAAGCGACTCGTCCCGGGTTTTGAGGCACCGATCAACGTAGCCTGGTCGATGCGCAACCGGTCGCCGATGATCCGCATTCCTGATCGTCGTGGCTCAGGGACCAGGATCGAACTCCGAATTCCCGATCCCTCCGCGAATCCCTACCTCGCGCTCGCGGTGCAACTGGCGGCCGGACTCGACGGCATCGCGACCAAGGCCGATGCGCGCGAGCCGGTCAACTCCAACATCTGGGAGATGTCGCACCGGGAGAAGCGTCGCCTACGGATCGACGACCTGCCCCACAACCTCGGAGAAGCGTGCAACGAGTTGGAGAAGGACGATGTGATCACCGAAGCTCTTGGCGAGCACATCGCAACACAGTTTCTGGCGGCGAAGCGCCTCGAGTGGCAGGAGTACATCACCCAAGTCTCGTCATGGGAGCTCGATAACTACCTCGCCAAGTACTGATGGGGCTTAGCGTGATCCAGCCTTGGTTGCGATCACGGTCATCCTTGCCAGCAGCAGCCGAGTTAGCTACTTACCTAATGATCAGCCCGTCAGCGGCTCGATCGCTTTCCTCCGCCAGGTTTGCGAGGGACCTTTGCGCCCTTCTTTCGCGCTTCGGACAGACCTATTGCAATCGCCTGCTTCCGGCTCTTCACTGTCCTTCCACTCCTGCCGGATTTGAGCGTTCCCTTTTTCCTCCGACGCATCGCGCTCTCGACGCGCTTCGAGGCCGCCTTACCGTATTTCCGCCGGCCTGAGGGTTTTCGTGTAGCCATTACCGTCCTCCGTTTTGGTGTTTTCGTATGCAGCTCCGGGTCGACTGGCGCGTGTTGTGCCAGAGAATCAACGCGTCGATCGAGCTATTGCGCGTCTATCTCAAAATCGCACTGACATGAGCAGTCGCACCGGAATGGAAGCGGAAGCCATCACTCGTCTCACAGAAGGCCTGCAACCGCCGGCGATTCGGGCAATTCTTGTGCAATGTCTGACGGGAGAGATCGCCCCGTCGGTTGCAATTTCGCGGCTGCTCACGGTGGAAGGCGCGTCCACTGTGCGCGCAGCGATCGACGACGTCACACATCGCGCGGCTACCCTCTCGCGCGCAAGCGACACAATGGTGCGCGACAGAGTCGATGAGCTGACGCAGATTTTCATCGAGAAGGTCTCCGAGTTCGCCGACGTGGGAGACGAGACGAAGAGTCGGCCCAGCACAGGATCGGAGCGTAAACCTCGTCCCTCAGGATCCGGGGATCGCGACGAACCTCGAGCGGTATAGCCACCAGCGGTGGGCGTTACCCACCAAGCGGCGGATGTTATCCAGCGCGCAAGCGGCGAGTGTTTCCCACTGGTAGCTTATCCCGACAGGATGGAACCAGGTTAGGCGGACATTCGGCGTAGAGTTCGTTACGGTAGAGACGCGGCTTGCTCCAGGATTGATTGTGCTCCTTGGTGCGACGGTCATCGCTCAGATGATTGCGTGCGGGGATGCATCCGGCCCGAAAGCCGGACCTCCAGCGAACGTCGTTCTGGTGTCGGGGAACGCGCAAGGAACAACGGAAGTCGGGAGCAAGCTCGGACAGCCGCTGACCGTTAGGGTCTCGGATTCCCAAGGTCGGAACCTGGCCGGCGTCGCGGTCGCCTGGAACACATCATCGGGCGCGCTCAGCGTGTCTTCCTCGCTCACAGATGCAAGCGGTCTGGCGATGGTGGAATGGACCCTCGGCCCGCTCGCTGGAACTCAGTCAGCGACGGCGACCGTTTCGGGGCTCAGTCCCATCACTTTCACCGCGGTCGCGATCCCCGGCCCTCTCGCACAGATAATCCTTTCCCGAGATACAGTCCGATTACTTGGGATTGGCGATGTCTTCCGGCTCAACGCACGGGCGGCTGACAGGTTCGGAAACAGCGTTCTGGTAGGGTCTAATGTAGAGTCGGCTGATACGTCCATCGTGACAGCCGATAATTTCGGCGCTGGGGCCATACTTACTGCCCGCGCCTCGGACAAGACGACTACCATTCGCGCGACCGCGGGCTCGATCGTCAAGACGGGCACCATCATCGTTCTCGGACCACCGTGTCCGACGGGCTCGAGCGCATTCAATCTAGCCGTTGGCGAAATCGCTCTGCTTTCCGGCAGCGCGGCCTCTGAATTCTGCGTGCAAGGTACCTCCGCCGGCGCGGAGTTCATCGCGGTGCCGTTCTACTCGGACTTCAGTGGATCATTACTGCGGCTTTCGATCTTCACGGGCAGCACCACCGTCGCCGCGATATCGAACCGAATTATCGATCCACGCGTGCAGCTGATGCAGTCGACCGGGCCCAACGCGCTCAGGAACGATGATGCGTTCGAGGCGGCGCTAAGGGAGCGGTCGCTGGTAGAACTGACGCCGCTGATTCCACGGGCCAGGAGTGCCAGGCAGGAGAACGCTGGTCGCTTCAGCCTATCGGTCGCCGTACCCCAGGTCGGCGACCTGATGAATCTCAACGCGAATTCATCGTCGGCTTGTGCAAACGCCAACATCAGGGCGGGGCGCGTCGTCGCAATCTCCGACCGCGCGATAGTCGTGAGCGACACGGCCAACCCCAGTGACGGCTTCACGACGCAGGACTTTCAGAATTTCGCGACTACGTTCGATACGCTCGTGTACCCGGTCGACACCCTCAATTTCGGCGCTCCGACGGACATCGATAAAAACCAGCACGTGGTTCTGTTCTTCACGCGCGCCGTGAATGAGCTGACGCCTCCGAGCCAGAATTTCTACGTCGGCGGATTCTTTTTCAGTCGGGATCTCTTTCCGACGACGACAGCCGGAACCGTTGAGGGCTGTGCGACGAGCAACTTCGCGGAAATGCTCTACCTTCTCGTCCCCGATCCCACCGGAATCGTGAATCAGAATGTGCGCACCGCAGATTTTGCAAGAACTGTGACGGTGGGGACTCTCGCGCATGAGTTCCAGCACCTGATAAATGCATCGCGCCATCTCTACGTAAACGGCTCGGCAACGTTCGAGGACGTTTTTCTCGACGAAGGTCTCGCGCACGAAGCGGAGGAGCTGACGTTCTACCGGGCGAGTGGACTCACTCCGGGACAGAACCTCACCTACGAGATGATTCAGTCCTCGCAGAAAACCCAGGCCGCGTTCGACAATTTTGGCGTCCAGAACTTTCGGCGCTTACGCGAATTCCTGACCAACACGCTCACGAACTCCCCGTACGTGAACAACGCCAACATCACCACGCGGGGCGCGATCTGGTCCTTTCTCCGCTACGCCGCTGACCGGCGTGCGGGCAGTGAAAGCCAGTTATGGTTCCAGCTTGCGAACCCGCCAGTCGGGGTCCACGGCGTCTCGAACCTCACGCGCGCGATAACGCCTGATCTAAGTGCGTGGGTCCGCGACTGGAGCGTCTCCAACTACGCGGATGACTTCATTCCAGGAATCCAGTCCGTAGATATGGATCCGAGCTGGAACGTCCGGTCGGTGATTTCCGCCGTCAACGCAGGCGTGTGGGCGCTGGCTACTCAGCAGATCGATCCGACCGGGGTCACGTCGGTCGGCATTGGGGACGGCTCGGCCGCCTACCTGCGCTTTGGCGTAGCAGCTAACACAATTGGAGGCGGCCGCATTGCTTCACGTGGTGCGCCGGTGCCGCCTGGTTTCGCCCTATCGATTCTCAGGACGAAGTAGTGTCGCTCTGATCGCGGCGGTCAACGCGCCTGCGATCCTGTCCCCTTCGATCCTTGCGCGAACGCGCTCGCAGCCATCGCCAGGTGAGATAGAACGCGAGAGCAAGTATGATCCAATAAAAGGGAATCAGCAGTTCGTGCAGAGCCGGCGCACTGAGCTCGAGCCAATAGATCAGAGCGACCGACAGCAGGGACACGCCCCAGACGACGATCAGCTGCCGCGGTCTACGACCGTAGATCAGATCATTTCTCCGTGTCGGCTACCTGGGCGAGTGCATCACCCGTAAGCCTGAATGTCTTCCAGTCGTCCATCGGCCTGGCTCCGATCCGTTTGTAGAAGTTTATCGCAAGCTCGTTCCAGGTAAGCACAGACCAGTCCAAACGGCCACAATCACGCTGGATTGCGATGCGCGCGAGCTCGCGCAACAGAGCAAAGCCGACGCCATGCTTCCGCGCCGGTGGTCGGACGAAAAGATCCTCCAGATAGATTCCACGCTTGCCCAGCCAGGTCGAATAGTTGTGGAAGAAAAGGGCGAACCCGGCGGGCTCGTCGCCGAGGAAAGCGATCAGAACTTCCGCAGCGGGTTGCTTGCCAAACAGGGTTTGAGCCAGATCCTTCTCGGTAACGGGCGCTTCCCCCGGAAGAGCGCGCTCGTATTCGGCGAGCTCGAGAATGAGCTCATGAATCAGCGGGATGTCTTTCTTCTTCGCGGGGACAATCCGGGGCTTTACCAAAGTGGTACTCATTCGCGGATTATCAGACTGGCAGAATCGGGTGTCAATGCCATCTTTCGCGGGATGAACTCGACACTCACCCGTCTTTTCGCGCTGACGCTCATTGTGAGCTCGTGCGGCTCGCCGTCTCCCCAAGTCAAAGCTGGTATCTCGGCACAGGATCCGTCAGGACCGCAGCGTCTTCCAACGGGGGCGCGGCTCGATCCCGCCGGCGTTTCGTACAATCTGGGCTCAATGCCGTTGGCGATGACGCTCTCGCCCGACAGGAATCGTGTGATCGTGCTGCTCAATGGCTGGAGGCAGCAGGGAATCCAGGTCGTCGAGAGATCCTCAGGGCGAATACTGCAGACAGTTCCACTCCCCGCCGTTTTCCTCGGCATCACGTTCAGCCCGGATGGAAAATCGTTGTACGTCTCGGGTGGAAATGAAGATCAGATCTACCACTTTGATTGGCGGGATGGACGGGCAGCACTTTCGGATTCCATCGCGCTTGCTGTCAAGGAAAAAGGGAAGAGTGGTACCAGGTATCCAGCTGGAATGGCGATCTCGCGTGATGGGCGAACGCTCTATGTCGCCGAGAACCTGGGTGATTCGCTCGCGGTCGTGGATCTGGCTGCGCGTCGCGTCGTGCAACGACTGGCGACGGGGCGATATCCATATGGGGTCGTCACCGGGTCCGATGGGACCGTTTATGTCTCCGGGTGGAACGGCTGGACGGTTTCCGCATTCCCGGCGCGAGCAAACGGAACGCTGGGTGAGGGCCGGGAGATCAAGGTGGGAAGGCACCCATCGGCATTGTTGCTCAACGCAGATGGAACGCGGCTCTTTGTTGCATCCGGAAGCACGGACAAGGTTAGTGTCATCGACACGCGCAATCAGAGCGTCGTTTCCACGCTCAGCGATGCTTCGCCCGCGGCGACAGGTGAGGGCAGCACGCCCAACGCGCTGGCGCTCTCACCGGATGGAACGAGACTCTTCGTTGCCGAGGCCGACAACAACGCAGTCGCCGTATTCAATCTCTCGGCGTCAGTCTCCGGAGTTTCGGCGGCAGCTGGAAATGACGCTCTCGCCGGACGGATTCCAGTGGGGTGGTATCCCTCGGCGATCCTGGCAGATGGCGGCGATCTTCTCGTCGTCAACGGGAAGGGCCGTGGGACTGCGCCGAATGTTGGGCACTTGCAACCGGGCCGGCACGAGCCGCCCCATAGTCCCGACTATACGCTCGGGCAGATCAATGGTACGCTGACGATCGTCCCGGCGGTCAGCACGAGCGGTGCCGATCTCGATGGTTTTTCCAACCGTGTTGCTGCAGCGAACGGATGGAATGTCGCACAGCGGGCGAAGAGTTATCCGCCATTCGAGCACGTGATCTACATCATCAAGGAGAACAGGACGTACGATCAGGTTTTCGGCGACCTGACGCAGGCGGATGGCGATCCCTCGCTCGTCTTCTTTCCGCGAGCTGTTTCACCCAATCATCATGCGTTGGCCGAGCGCTTCGGAATCTTCGACAGGTTTTTTGTGAACGCCGAAGTGAGTCCGGATGGGCACGAGTGGTCGACCGCGGCGTACGTCACCGATTACGCGGAGAAGACGATACCGTCGCACTACTCCTCGCGGGGAAGGACCTACGACTACCAGGGAGCAAATCGAGACGTCATTCCGGATGATGACGTTGCGGAGGGACCGAACGGCTATCTGTGGAATCTCGCCGAAAAAGCGGGGATCACCTACAGGGACTACGGCGAGTTCGCCGGCGAAGCGGACGCAATGCCTTCGGGGAACAAACCTGTCTCCACCGTAGCCCTCAAGCGTGCTTTGATCGGCCATGTCAACACCGCGTACTCCGGATGGAATCTGGACATTCCCGATCAAGCGCGCGCCGATGTCTGGCTCGCCGAGTTTCAGGAATTTGTTAGCAGCGGGAAGATGCCGGCGCTCGAGATAATGGCGCTGCCGAACGACCATACTTCGGGCGCAAGTGCCGGCAAGCCGACGCCGCGGGCTTACATGGCGGACAACGATCTCGCGCTCGGCCGAATCATCGAGGCGTTATCGAAGAGTCCGTACTGGAAAAACACTGTCGTCTTCGTGCTCGAGGACGATGCGCAGGACGGTCCGGATCACGTCGACTCGCACCGTTCGCCGCTACTCGTGATCTCCGCGTATAACCGTGGGAAAGTCTTCCATCGATTTGCGAATACAACCGATGTCGTGGCGACGATCGAGGACATCCTGGGACTTGGACGGATGTCGCAGTTCGACCACTACGGCCGACCGCTACGTGAGATCTGGGAGGCGACGCCCGATCTGACGCCGTACACGCATTTGATTTCAAGCGTGCCGCTCGATCAGAAAAACCCACCGCGCACGGCGCTGGCGGAAGCGTCGAAAGAGCTGAGACTCGAAAAGGAGGACCTGTCGGACGACGATCTGTTCAACCGGATCCTGTGGGGCGCAATCAAGGGTGACCAGCCGTATCCGGGACCGACGCGAATGTCGGCGCTCGAGGCCAAGGTGTCACGGTGAGCAGGACGAACCCACGGGTTGTCATTCCCGCCGGGCAGGGTATTCTCGCCGATGATCCCGCGAGTCGGAACAGACGCGTTCGGGTGTTGGCGAAGCTGCTCGACAACTCAATTTCGATTCCAGGAACTCCGTGGAAGATCGGTTTTGATCCAATCGTCGGACTGATTCCGGGAATCGGCGATCTGATTGGCGCGGTGCTGTCGGGCTACATCGTTCTCGAGGCGGTACGGGCAGAGGTGCCGGCGTTCACACTGGCGAGAATGCTGGTAAACATCGGCATCGACACGATACTTGGCGCCGTTCCGGCTGTTGGCGACCTGTTCGATGCGGCGTGGAAGTCGAACATGATGAACGTGGCGCTGCTGGAGCGTCATCTAGCTGCGACCGGAAGTGCTCCGCCCAAGCGACACAATGTACTTGGGCTCATGGCGATCGCCGTCATCGTGCTGGTTCTCATTCTCGGTGCCGGATTGGCGCTCGGCATCTTCGCCGCCAGATTGCTCTGGGGGCTCAGAACCCGGTAACTTTGGGGCACGTCGCCGTGGCCAAGTGGTAAGGCGGCAGACTGCAAATCTGCTATTCGTCAGTTCGATTCTGACCGGCGCCTCTTTGAACAACAACGACTTAGCCGATTCGTTGTGTAACCAGTGGGAACTGCGGCGACCGTCGCTCGCGCGTTGCCGCAAATGTGGGGAACCGGAATCTCCGCTATC
>DASWBG010000031.1:0-3191 GCA_036390715.1 Gemmatimonadaceae bacterium | reverse complement strand
GACGAATGCCGTCGCGGGGAAGTTGCTGAAGACTCCGGGTCTGCGCGTGCTCGCACCAGGTCGTCCGCGCTCGGTGAAGCGTCGGAGCGACACGGCCAGCACCGCCCACTTTTCCGCGCGACTGGTGCTCGAGGGGACCGTAGAACGCGTTGGTGACAGATTGCGCGTGACCGCGCGTCTCAGCAACACCGACGACGACGTGATGCAGTGGGCCGACGTGTTTGATCGCGATGTCAAAGACATCTTCGCCGTTGAGGATGAGATCGCATCCGCAATTGCGGCGTCGGTGAGACCGATGACGGAGCAGAGGAAAGACACCCCGGGTTGAGCGAGCGACTCGAGTTTGATCGGTCAAGTTCGCCCCCGTGCGGGAGCGAGCGTGGGCTAGTTTCCGGGCCGCCAGGCGTTCACAACGTTGCGGGTGTCGCCATTCGTTATCTGCGACGCCGACCCTCCCGCCGCGTTGATCACGTACACCTGCGAGACAGGATTACTGCCAGTCGCCGCAGTATTGCTGGCGAAGGCGATCTGCGTGCCATTCGGTGACCACACCGGACCGGAAGCTTCTGTCGAGGGGAGGGTCACGATGTGCAAGTCCGTTCCATCGGGGCGCATGGTACTGATCCAGGATCCCAGGTCAGTCGCGCACGAAAATGCGATGCGGGAGCCATCTGGCGACCACCGAGCCGCCCTCCCGAGATTCGACACGCAGGCGGCGCTGCCTGTGACTTGCTGGTCGCTGGAACCGTCCGCCGGCATGATGTACAGCGTCCACAGGAATCTTGGCGATCGGTTCGAGAGAAAAAGAAAACGCGTGCCGTCGGGCGACCACTCGAGACCGAAATTCTCGCCCGGCATTGCCCGCACGAGCTTCACGTTGGAACCGTCGCTGTTCATCACGTAGGGCTGGAATCCACCTGCGGTCGCATCGAAGCTGTCGAAGGAAATACGGCTTCCGTCCGGGGACCAGCGGGGATGCGCGGCCCCGGCCCCGCCCGCAGCCGCCTGAAACAATCGATGCGCTCCGGAGCCATCGGCGTTCATCAGATAGACATCGCGCCGGCGAGCAGGCTGACCTGGCTCGCTGTCCACTCCGCTGACGAACACGATCTGGCGACCGTCGGGTGACCAATCAGGATCACCATCCAGGACTGCATTGTGAGTGAGCTGCAGCCGCTGGGATCCGTCGGGGCGCATCGCGTAGATCTCGGACGCGGAACCAGTCCCGCTCACTACCAGCATGGTTCCACGCGAATCATTCAGCGGCGAAGTGGAACCGTCGCCGCATGCGATGAGGCAGATGGCCAACCAGGCGCCGAGGGCCGGTGAAACGCGGATGCAACTCATGCAACGTTTGTCAGGCACGAGAGCCGACGAGTACGATTGCAAAACCGTCATACCCCTTGATGCCTACCGTTTGAATTACAGTCCCGCTCGCGCGCGATTCGGCGCCGGGCCGCTCGATGAAACGCCGAACTCCCTGGACGCTCGAGTCGGTGCTGTCGGCATCGATCACAGCTCCGTCCCGTACCACGTTGTCCACGATGATCAAGGTACCAGGGCGTGATAGCTTCAGTGCCCACTCGAAATACACGGGAATGTTTGGCTTGTCGGCGTCGATGAAGATCAAGTCAAATGGGCCACGCCGTTGGGCCGAGAGCTGTGGAAGTATTTCCACCGCGTTTCCGATCCGCACGTCTACAACGTTTTGTAACCCTGCGCGGGCGACGTTGAGCTGCGCGACCTCGGCGTGCTTCGGGTCGACTTCCAGCGTGATTAAATGTCCGCCCGCGTGCATCCCACGCGCAAGCCAGATCGTACTGTAGCCACCCAGGGTTCCGATCTCGAGGATCGAGCGAGCGCCCAGAATCTGCGCCAGCATCTGCAACAACTTCCCCTGGTTGGGCGAGACGCTGATGGCTGGTAATCCTGCTGCGACACTGGCCTCGAGCGCCGAGTCCAGAATCGGATCGCTCGGGAGCAAGCTTTCGGAGAAGTACTGATCGACCTCAGTCCATTGATCTTCAGTCACGGCGTCGGGAAGTTCGATTTCTGCCATCTAAAGATTCACGTCAGCGTTCGTAACGCGACACGTGGCGAAGAAGAAACCAAGCGAAAGCCGTCGGGGTCGCGAAGGTCACTGGGCGGGCAGTGTCCGGCGACGGGAGCGAAGCGTCGTCCAGATTCCGCTGGCTGACAGGATCGCCGTGAACCATCCCGTTGTGCTGAGCGCGAACAGCGTCCAGACGAAGAAGAAGCCGCCGGACTTGCCGACCACGCCTCCCGGCGAGTGGACAACGATCATGGCTGCTCCGATCAGCCCGCCGAGGAACATGATGATGTAGCCCCAGACGCGATCGGAGAGCATGAGGGTCGCATACAGCCACAGGGCAAACACCACGACGGGAATTGGGTATTTGACATGTCCCTCCGCCTGGAGTATGACGTCCTGCGTCAGGTGTACGATCGTGAGGAGAAGTGTGAGCAATGACGCGACGATCAGCATGACGTTGTGCTTCATCGGGCGTTACCGGAATGATTATGGGTCAGCTATTGGTAAGCCATATGAAGAGCGCGCGCAATGTGGTGGCGGTTCGGCGGCTGCTCACTGCGAACCCCGCTTTACAGCCAGCGCGCTCCATCGTGACATGACGTCCTTGTACTGCGCTCTCGCCTTCGTCACGGCATCGACCTCTCTCGCGGTTGGAGCGACATCGGCTCCCTGCATCGCCATCGCCGCTGCCATCATTGCCGCTCGTACACTCTCCAAACTGGGCGGCCCGCTCGGCGGCTGGCGTAACCCGGACCCTGGCCTCGCGCCTCTCGTTGGCGCGGGCGCGATTGAGTCGATCTGCGACTTCAACGTAGCGTCGCTGGCACTCGTCAGTCGAGCGGACATCGCGCGCGCCGTCACGTACGCCGCGCGCAGCGCGACAGCTCCGTCGTACATCTCACGCGAAAGGCTCGCAACCTGCGCCATCGCTGATGCGGGAGTCTTCACACGCGGGTCGAGCACGACCTTAAGCGGCTGCGTGTAGGTCTTGCCGTCTGCCACGAGTCGCACCGTGTAAGCACCGGGCGGCGCCCAGGGCGTAGTCGTAACGAGGTACGTTCGATGCGGGACCGCTCCGCCCTCCGACTGACTCGTGCTGTCGATGGGATCGAAGCGCATGTCCCAGCTGAAGCGATGC
>DASWBG010000030.1:0-7450 GCA_036390715.1 Gemmatimonadaceae bacterium | reverse complement strand
GGCGGCCCCGAACAACCGCGAGCGATAGTCGTCGGACACGGCGAATTCGCGGGAGGGTTGGTGTCCGCCGTGGGGCAAATCTGCGGCTTGGCCAACGAGCTCGTCGTGCTTTCGATGATGGGAATGACGCCGGAGGACATCGAAAGCGCCATTCGCGAGGAGCTAGCCCGCACCGGCGCGAAGGTGATCTTCACCGACCTGCCCGCCGGAAGCGCGACTATCGCTGCGCGCCGCATTGTGAAGGACCAACCGGGAGTCGTTCTCGTGAGCGGAGTGAACCTCGCGACCCTGCTCGATTTTGTCTTCAACACTTCCGTGCCGCCAACCGAAGCTGCGCGGTCGGCTGCCGAACGAGGGAAGGCATCTCTGATCGTGGTCGGGCCCTGATGGCAATCCAGCTCTACCGGATCGACGACCGTCTCATTCACGGACAGGTCGTGGTCGGGTGGGGCCAGCCACTCAACGTCCGTTTTCTGGTTCTCGTAGATGACCTGGTCGCGTCAAGCGATTGGGAGAAAGAGCTCTACCGCATGGCCATCCCGCCCGAGATGGAGATCTACTTTGCCGACGTTGGCAGCGCGATCCGCGATCATCCGCGGTATGCTGACGATCCGCGTCCCGGGCTTCTTGTCACCGGCGACATTGGAAGCATGCACCGTCTCGTCAAGGGGGTGAAAGCGATCGGCAGCGTGAATCTGGGAGGCATCCACCACCGCGCCGGTCGCGCCGAGAAGCTTCGCTACATCTTTCTTACACCGGACGAAGAGCGGCAGCTCCGGGATCTCGAATCCGCGGGCGTCGAGGTCACCGCGCAGGATGTCCCATCCGCGCGTGCGGTTCCGTTGCCCGAGGTGCTCGAGGGAGCGTCGCCGTGAGCCTGCTCGAGGCGCTTCCAATTGCAATGCTCGGCGCACTGCTGGGACTCGATGTTGTGAGCTTCCCACAGGTGATGGTATCGCGGCCAATTGTGGCGGCGACAGTGGCTGGGGCCTTTATCGGTCACCCACCGGCTGGTCTCCTCATCGGAGTTGTGCTCGAAATGATTGCGCTCGACACTCTGCCATTCGGAGCTTCGCGCTACCCGGAGTGGGGATCGGCGGGCGTCGTTGGTGGTGCGCTGTTCGCCGCGGAGGCGCCAGGAATGCCTGGTGCACTTCCCGCGTCGCTGCTTGCCGCCCTGCTAACCGCGAGTATCAGCGCCTGGAGCATGGTTGTGCTCCGTCGGCTGATTGCGGCGCAGCTCGAACGAACACGTGACCGAATCGAGGCAGGATCGCGCGATGCGCTTCTCTCGCTCCACCTGTCAGGCATGTCGATGGATCTGTTGCGAGGCGGTCTGGTGACGATCACCGCCATGATGATCTTCGCTCCGCTGGTTCGCGCGATAGTAGCGGTGTGGGGCAGCGACTCGGCGCCATCGCGTGCTGTCGTCGTGGTCATTGCGGCGATCGTCGCCGGCGGGGCGCTGTGGAAAGTCTTCCATTCGGTTCGACACGTGCTCTGGTTCTTATTCGCCGGGCTTCTTCTTTGGGCCGCGGTGCTCGTGACCAGATGACCGCCGCGACGACTCGGGCAGTGGACCTGCCAATGCGCGTCAAGCTCGCCATGTACTTCCGGATGCTTGCTCTGCAAGGCTCCTGGAATTACGAGACATTGAATGGAACCGGGGTCGGCTTCGCCATGGAGCCAGCGCTCAGGTATTTGCCCGGCGGGATTGACGGGCCTGAGTATCGCGCCGCGCTGGCCCGCGAATCGCGCTATTTCAACGCGCATCCCTATCTGGCCGCAGTCGCCGTTGGCGCGCTCGTACGCGCTGAGCTCGATGGGGTCGACCCTGCGAAAATAGAACGCTTTCGAACGGCGCTGGCGGGGCCCCTCGGAAGCGTTGGTGACCGCCTCGTGTGGGCTAGCTGGCTTCCGTTCTGCTCGCTCGTCGCGATCGGTGTCTATGGAGCTGGAGGCTCGCCATTAGGAGTCGTTGGTACATTTCTGCTGTTGTACAACGCGGGACATTTTCTTCTCAGGGCGTGGGGACTTCGGATCGGACTCTCGCGCGGTTTAAACGTCGCCTCGGCTTTGGGGAATCCGGTGCTTCGGCAGGGTCCCCAATACATCGGATCCGCCGCCGCGCTGGTAGCCGGCGTGGCGCTGCCCCTCGCGCTCCAGCGCGTTGCTGGCCCCGACCGCGCCCTGGTGGGTGGAATCATCGGGGCGGCGTTGATTGGAATACTGCTTCTGGCGCGGCTTCGGGAGCGCGCGGAAGGCTGGCGTATCGCTCTTGGAGTCCTCGCGATTTTCGTTCTCTACTCGGTCCTGACCTGATGCCTGAGCGCGAAGTAAAGATCGTCAACAAGCTGGGGATACATGCTCGCCCTGCCGCCGAGATCGTGAAGACGGCCGGGAAGTTCAAGAGCAATGTCATCATTGTGCGCGATGAGCTCGAGGTAAACGCCAAGAGCATCATGGGCGTGATGATGCTGGCGGCGGAAAACGGCGCCACGATCGTTCTGCGTGCCACAGGCGATGACGCGGAAGCGGCGCTCGACGCGCTGACGACCGTGATCGCGAACAAGTTCGGAGAGAGCTGATGGCCAAGGGAATCGCGGGCGTCCCGGCTTCTCCCGGGATCGTGGACGGACAAGTCCACCTTCTCAAGTGGGAAGTTCCGGACGTGCGGCACCGCATCATTCCCGACGAAGCCATACGCGGCGAGATCAAGCGCTTCCATGACTCGTTGCAGCAGGCGAAGGAGCGACTGCGCCACGTGCGAGCACGCGCCGAGAAGCACGCGGGCCCGGAGGAAGCCGCGATCTTCGATGTCCAGCTCTCGATCCTCGAGGACGGCGAGCTTGTCCGACAGGTCGAGGAGCTGATACAGCAGAACCTCGGCGCCGAGAAGGCATTCGACCTCGTTTTGTTCGAGTGGCGCCAGCAATTCGCCAGTCACGCGCGGCCGCTGTTACGCGAAAGAGTCGGAGACATGATCGACGTGCACATCAGGGTGCTCTCGATCCTGCTCGGCCTCCCGGATCACGATCCAGTCGATTTGCCGAAAGGATCCAACAGGATTCTCGTCACACACGACCTTACGCCGAGTCTCACCGTGCAGCTGGATCGCGAGGCGATCATCGGCATTGCGACGGACGCGGGTACGCGCACATCGCACGTGGCGATTCTCGCGCGATCGCTCGGCCTGCCCGCGGTCGTCGGGCTTCGTGAGGCGACAGAGCTGCTGACCGGGGACGAGCACGTAATTCTCGACGGAACCTCCGGCGTTCTGGTCATCAATCCTACGCCGGGACAAATCAGGATCTACCGGGAGCGCCGGGCAGTCGAAGCGCTGGAGGACAAGGAGCTGAAGGCACTGGCGGTCGCCGATTCCGTGACGCTCGACGGCCATTGGGTGACACTGCGGGCCAACGTCGATCTTCCGGAGGAGGCCGAATACGCCGCGCACAGTGGTGCCGAAGGTGTCGGTCTCATGCGCACCGAGTTTCTCGTCGTCGGACGGGCGACGATGCCGGACGAAGAAGAACAGTATCGCGCCTATCGCCATGTGGTCGAGGCATTCGGTGGCCGGCCCGTAGTGATTCGCACCTTCGACGTCGGCGGCGACAAGCTTCCGATTGGCAGCTACCCGACGGATCCCAACCCGTTCCTCGGCTGGCGTGCGATCAGAATGTGCCTCGACGAGCCCGAACTGTTCAAAACACAGCTCCGGGCCCTTCTTCGCGCGGCGATGCACGGCGACGTCAGAATCATGTTTCCGCTCATCATCACGCTCGATGAGGTGAAGCAGGCGAAGCACCTGCTGAACGAAGCAGCGGGGGAGCTCGACGCCAGGGGTGTGCCGTATCGGCACGATCTTCCTCTCGGAGTGATGGTCGAAACACCAGCCGCCGCACTGTCTGTGCACACTCTCGTCGATGACGTGTCATTCCTGAGCATCGGCACCAACGATCTCGTCCAGTACACACTGGCGGTTGATCGCGGCAGCGCGAATCTCGCTTCGCGCTTTACTCCGCTGCATCCGGCAGTACTGACGCTTATCAAGCGTATCGTCGATGTCGGCGTTGCGCATCGTCTGGAGGTCGCCGTCTGCGGCGAAATGGCATCGCAGCCGCTGATGGCGTTCGCGCTGATCGGCCTCGGTGTCCGGTGCTTGAGCGTCGCCGGCAGGGCAGTCCCTCTGGTCAAGCGCATTGTCCGTGGCGTGAGCGTCAGCGTTGCCGCCGAAGCGGCGAATGCCGCGCTCGAATCCAGGACCGCACGCGAGGCCGAAGGCGAATTGCGTCGTCGTCTGCTGACGGCCTTTGGTGACGCGCCATTTTTGCGGGATGGGTTGCCCACTTTCGACGATGGAAATATCTTCGAAGGCTCCGGTGGGGCCAAGACTTCCTCGGCGCACGAATAGTACGGCGTGCGACCGTTGCCACCGATCATCCTCATATTCCCCAGAGGAATTTCGTGCTCGATCGACATCTGTTCACATCCGAATCCGTCACCGAAGGTCATCCTGACAAGGTCGCGGACGCGATCTCGGACGCAATTCTAGACGCAATACTGAAAGATGATCCCATGGCGCGAGTCGCCTGCGAGACGCTGGTCACGACCGGACTCGCCTGCGTCGCCGGAGAGATCACTACCAAGACATACGTTAACGTCCCCGAGATCGTGCGTTCCACGATCGACAGAATCGGATATAACGACGCCGGCATGGGATTCGATTCGAAGACCTGTGCCGTCATCAGCACCATCGACAAGCAATCCCCGGACATCGCCCAGGGCGTGGATCATGGAGGAGCGGGCGACCAGGGCATGATGTTCGGTTACGCCAGCGACGAGACGGAAGAATTGATGCCCATGCCGATTCAGCTCGCGCACCGCCTCACTGAACGGCTCGCTGCATTCCGCAGATCCAAGGAAGGAAGCTGGGTTCGACCGGACGGGAAAGCGCAGGTCACGGTTCTCTATGAGGAGAACATTCCGATTGGTGTCGAGACCGTCGTCGTCTCGACGCAGCACTCGGAGGACATCTCGACCAAGAAGCTCCGCGAAGCGATCATCATCGAGGTCATCGAGCCGGTGATCCCGAAAGAGCTCCGCGACAAGAACATCAAGTTCCACATCAATCCTACCGGCCGCTTCGTCATCGGAGGTCCTCAGGGCGACGCCGGTCTCACAGGGCGCAAGATCATCGTCGACACCTACGGCGGCATGGGCCGTCACGGCGGCGGCGCTTTTAGCGGTAAAGATCCCTCGAAGGTCGATCGCTCCGCCTGCTACGCGGCGCGCTGGGTCGCCAAGAACATCGTGGGCGCGAAGCTGGCCCGGCGCTGCGAGGTCCAGGTGGCGTACGCGATCGGCGTGGCCGAGCCCGTCTCAGTCAACGTCGACACATTCGGCACGAACACCGTTCCCGAGACCGCAATCCTGAACGCGGTGCGCAAGGTTTTCGACTTGACGCCCAAGGGAATCATCGCGGCGCTCGATCTCAGAAAGCCGATATACAGCGCGACCTCTTCGTACGGGCATTTCGGCCGCGCCCCGAAGAAGAACGGCAAGGGAACGCTCTTTACGTGGGAGCGCCTGGATCGCGTGTCCGATCTACGGAAGGCAGCGGAAGGGAAGTAGGCAGCATTCCACGGCCGACGGTGTAAGAAGAGCTGGCCGCCCCCGGTGGCCAGCTTTTCCACTTTAACGCCATAACGTTAACTTGATTTGATGCAACTCGTCGAAGTCGAAGTGATGCGGCTCGGTCTCGATCGCTCCACCAACTCCTACGTTGTGATTCTGCAGGAGAAGGGCGGCTCGCGGCTTCTCCCGATCTGGATCGGACAACCGGAAGCGGAATCGATCGTGATCGAGATGAACAAGCTCAAGCGCGAGCGGCCGCTCACTCATGACCTCTGTAAGAATCTCATCATCGGCATGGGTGGCACGCTCCGCCGCGTCAACATTACCAAAGTGGAGAACCGCACTTTTTACGCGGAGCTTCACATCGCGCGGGACTCCGGCGCGGTTCACATCGATGCGCGTCCTTCCGACAGCATTGCGATTGCCCTTCGATTCGAGGCGCCGATCTTCGCGCAGGAGAGTCTCCTCACCGCGCTTCTCCTCGAGGAAGGACAGACCCCACCGGAAACTCTGGCCGAGCCGTCCGACGAGATGTCGGCCGACCAGTTGAAGGAATACCTCGAGAATCTGCGACCCGAAGATTTTGGGAAGTTCAATATGTAGCCTGGCGGTCCTGCTGCTCCTGCAGGCCGCTCTTCCATCGGTTCCGCAGCAGGTGTCCGGCCGGATCGTACGTCCCGGCGGCCAGCGCGTGACCCCGGTGAGTGGTGCGTGGGTCGTCCTGCACCGCGTTGGACCGGACAGCGCGGGTCCGCTCGACTCCGTTCGGTCGGATTCCCGAGGGCGCTACTCCTTCAAGTACACGCGGACCGGAAGTGCCGACGCGATCTATTTTGTCTCGGCCTCGCACGACGGGATCGCCTATTTCACTCAGCCTCTCGCTGAAGGAAGGGTGAGCGGCGATGATGGCGAGATAACGGTGTTCGATACGACGTCGGGACACGTCCCGATGAGCTTGCGCGGGCACCACGTGGTAGTGTCGGCTGCTGACGCCAATGCGCGCCGATCGATCGTGGAGGTCTACGATCTTTCCAACGACAGCTCCGTCACGCGAGTCGCGGCCGCCGACAATCCCGCGAGCACAACATGGCAAACTCACATCGTCCCCGGCGCCGCCGACTTCGCGGTCAGCCAGGGAGACTTCTCCGCGGCGGCAGTCACCTACGCGAATGGAGTCGTCAGCGTCTTCGCGCCTCTCGCGCCCGGGATCAAGCAGCTGTCTTTCTCCTACTCGCTGCCCGCAAAATCATTCCCGCTCAAGCTTCCCCTCGAGACCGAGACCGGGATCTACGAGATACTGATCGAGGAAAAAGCCGGCAATGTTACAGGTCCGCATTTGAAGGAAGTCGATCCGGTTACTGTCGACGAGCGCAACTTCCGCCGCTTTCTGGCGTCGGACATGCCCGAGAAATCGGTGGCGGTCATAGATCTTCCGCCGCCGCCACCATCGACACGATCGATCGATCCGCGCTACCTCGTGGCGCTTACGCTCGTGATCGGAGGCGCGATGGTCCTGGCGCTTGCGCAGGCGCTTCGACGTAGATAGCTTCGCCCAATAATTGATCGCGGATGGGAGCCACGGAAACCGGTTTGAAGCCGGTGCGGCCCCGCCACTGTAACGGGCAATAACGCAGACTCGTAGCGCCACTGACTGCAGGAGCGGTCGGGAAGGTGAGTCCAGCGGCCCGGAGCCAGGAGACGACTCTCGTCCGCGCCACGTTCACAGTACCTCGGGGGAGGTCCTGGTGGCGGTCAGGCGTCTTTTGGCGCGTGTTCGTTACGGGCATTCCTCGGAGAGGAGTGTCCGTTTTTG